>JANNMV010000507.1:0-2558 GCA_031398205.1 Pseudomonadota bacterium
GTATCGCCGTTTCATCGGAATGCCGCACACCCACTTCAACACGAACGTCGTTCTCGAAGCGATGCTCAACGGCAATCAACTGCCCGTCACGTTCGCCATTCGTAATGCTGTCTTCCGTATGAATAATCTCACCGAGCAATCTAGTCTTATCGCTGAGCTTGTAAGTCGCCTTGACACCCGCTTCGACACGGCCCTTACCTTGCGACGCGCCGGGATTAATGAATTCATCGTCGGTTTTTCCCCAGTACGCAGAGGCGTCGAGACGCTCGTCCTTATGCCTCAGCTCCACCCGCTCGCCCAACCCTTTTTTGCCGTCGAAGCCTTCGGTCTGAACTATTTCGGCAACCAGGACAGTTTTATCGGTTAGTTTGATTGCACCATTTACACCGATCATCTGTTTAACATTGTTCTCTAGCGTGATGGGTGCCTGCGGATTCCGATCGATCACGTACACCGCACCGATTTCAATCTTGTCGGTTATTTTTACCTGTGCATCGATCCCGGCAACCCAATACTTGTCGCCACCTTGATCGATTTCATAGGTCACGCGAATGAAAATCGGATTCAGATTTTCGTCCAGGCTCGGAACCGGCGAACGGAATAAAATCCGTCCCGTGGTCGCGTCGATGCCGTAGTCTGAAAACCGTGACTGGGCGACGGATTTTAGGATCACCGATGACTGATTACGATCACGCGTAATGATCTCGACTCGCTCGCCATTTTCCAGCATGCCGGTCTTGTTAAGATCGTACGGGCCCGACGTGCCGTTTGCTGCAATTTCTTCCACGATCTGGCGCGTGCTGTCGAGGCTGGCAAACGTGTTAACGGTGACACGCTGGTTTTCGTAATGATGTTTGACGCCCGTCAGGCTGCGGCTGTAATTACTGAGCTTACGCAATTCGGATGTAGTCTGTGTTGTGAAATCGCCAAAGAGCAAATAAGACTTCTTATTATCGACGCGCACATAAAAGCGGCTGGTGGACTGCGCATCGAACCCCTTAATCGCGGAATCACCATAGACGGGATAAAACTCGTCCGGCTGAATATCGCGGAACAGGCGTTCCTGGGTTTCCTTATCGGAATCGTAGGCGGCCGTCAGCAAATAATCGCCCTTTATTTTGCCCTTGAGGAAGAACGCCGCGCGGGCACTCGCCGCGCGCTTGCCGCCGTCTTGCTCATAGGAGAAGTGTTGCAACTCTTGCTCGAAGCTGTCTTGTTCACGAGTTGGAACGAGGGCGCGGGTATTCAAATTACGCAGATTCACCATCCCCTCGACGATACCGGTGGCAATTAGTGGCCGCAGGTCGGGCATAAAATCAAGCTTTGCATCCGCCTTGGTGATGCCTGAGGTGGCGCGTACGGTTGCTTGGCCCGGATCGCGCGGTGGAAGCAATGAAAATTCCTGTTCGCCACCTTCGATGAATACTTGCACGCCCGGCTCGGTCTCGTTTAGGTCTTCAACGTCGAATCGACCGAGATCCGTTTCCAATGAAACCGGCGTACGAACCGTCACCGGCACACCTTGGCCGTCACTCAATTTCACAACGATGCGAGCGGGTGTCGACCCGTCCGCCGGACTGCCTGCGGCGGGGACGATCACCTGAACTTTACCGAGTTTGTCCGGAGCGATCACGATGATGGACGCTTTTCCACGCACGTTACCGAAACCATCGATTTGTTCAGCCGTGAGCGAATTCTTGCCCGGCTTTAGATTGACGCCGATGTACTCCCATATTTCCAACTGCTTATCGGCCACGATCGATTTCCGACCGACGCGCTTGTCGCTGATTTCTTCATCGTTCACTGTCAACGACAAACTGGCGCCCGACGCACCCTTGATCATCACCGACGTCTGGGCATAGGGCAGCGTATCTTGATCCTTTAGCCCGACAAAACCTAGGCTGTTATCCAAACTTGCCACCAACTTTTCCATGTCAATAGCCGGAGGCCGTGCGGTCGCACTGGCGCTCGGAAGCTTTGCATGGCTTCCAAGGCCGTCGGTGGATGTGGTCGCTTGCTGAATGACAGATTGATATCCCACGCCGCTGCTCTGATTAGCAGCGCCAACCACACCCGTGGAGGCAAGTGCACGACGATCGCCAGTATTGATAGGCTGTCCGTCAGGACTCAGTTGCGTATTCAAAGACTGCTGTATCTCTTGATACTCGCGCTCCGCTTTAGTGCGGCGCGCCTTGACTTGAGCGACGACATCATCGGCGCAAGACCCTTCGGCAAAATTGGCTTTGTGCAATTCACCACTCTTGACGTCTACAAACCGGCTGCCAGGATCGCCCGCATGGCGATTCGATAGATCAATCAATTCCGAACCGTGCGGCATTGTCGTTTGGTCGAGTTTGAGTACGTGGGTGCGCGGGGAAACACCGTAAATGCTGTACTTGCCCTCGCTGTCGGAAATGACATAGGTTCCATCTTCCATGTATAAGCGAACGCCAGGAATGCCCCATTCAGCGTCATCTTGCGTGCGATTCCGATTGCAGTCCAAAAAGACCTTGCCGATCACAAATGCTTTGTCGCTGAATACCCCTGGCTGAACCGTT
>JANNMV010000521.1:0-6373 GCA_031398205.1 Pseudomonadota bacterium
CGCCAGAACCGGCTCCCACAGCCGAGCTTCAGCGATGATCTGCCCATCGCCAATAAGCGCGCGGATATACAGGCTGCCATCGCTGCGAACCAAGTAGTGATTGTCTGTGGTGAGACCGGCTCGGGGAAAACCACGCAGTTGCCGAAAATTTGCCTGGCGCTCAAACGCGGTATTTTCGGCACCATCGGCTGCACCCAGCCGCGCCGCATCGCCGCGCGCAGCGTCGCCGCGCGCATCGCACAGGAATTGCAAACGGAGGTGGGCCAACTGGTTGGCTACAAGGTGCGCTTCACCGATCGCGTGCAGGAAAATACCTTGATCAAAGTCATGACCGACGGCATTTTGCTGGCGGAAATTCACAGCGATCGCTGGTTGACGCAATACGACACGATCATTATCGACGAAGCCCACGAGCGCAGCGTCAACATCGATTTTTTGCTCGGCTACTTAAAGCAATTGCTGCCGAAACGCCCCGAACTCAAAGTCATCAT
Organism: Pseudomonadota bacterium; assembly: GCA_031398205.1. Taxonomy (GTDB): domain Bacteria; phylum Pseudomonadota; class Gammaproteobacteria; order Burkholderiales; family JALYOK01; genus JALYOK01. Next base: position 492 of record JANNMV010000521.1, read on the forward strand.
CACCTCCGCGACGATTGACTCGGAACGCTTTGCCAATCATTTCGACGGCGCGCCCGTGCTTGAAGTGTCGGGCCGCATGTTTCCGGTGGACATCCATTATCGCCCGATGGGCGCGGACGATGACGACGATGAAGAGATCAATCTCAATACGGCAATCATCCGCGCCGTCGATGACATATTGGCCACGCCGGGCGCCGGCGACACGCTGGTGTTTTTGCCGGGCGAGCGCGAGATTCGCCACGCGGCGGAGGCGCTGCGAAAACACGCGATTCCGAACACGGAAATCCTGTCATTGTTCGCGCGCCTTTCCGTTGCCGAGCAGGATCGCGTGTTCAAGCCCGGCCCGGCGCGGCGCATTATCCTCGCGACCAACGTGGCGGAGACTTCGCTCACGGTGCCGCGCATCCGTTATGTCATCGACAGTGGCCTGGCGCGGCTGAATCGCTTTAGCCAGCGCAGCAAGATCAATCAACTGCAAGTTGAAAAAATTTCGCGCGCCGCGGCGAAGCAGCGTGCCGGGCGTTGCGGGCGGGTCTCCAGCGGCATGTGTATTCGGCTTTACAGCGAAGCCGATCACGACGCGCGCCCTGAATACACCACACCGGAAATTTTGCGCACCTCGCTCGCCGCGGTGATTTTACGCATGCAGGCGCTGGGCTTGGGCGATGTCAACACCTTCCCATTCCTCGAAGCGCCCAGCCCACGCGGCATCGACGCCGGATATCAACTGCTCTCGGAACTCGGCGCGGTTAACGAGCAACGGGTGTTGACCGCGCTCGGCCGCGATCTCGCCAAGCTGCCGGTCGATCCGAAAATCGGTCGCATGCTGTTAGCGGCTAAGGCCGAAAATTGCCTGAGCGAAATGCTCATTCTCACGGCAGCGCTGTCGGTGCAAGACCCACGCGAGCGGCCGCAAGAAAAACGCGAAGCGGCGCTGGAAAAACATCGCTTGTTCTGCGAAGAACGCTCCGATTTCTTGGGCTATTTGAAGATTTGGAATTTCTTCGAAGATGCGATCAAGCACAAAAAATCCAATCGCAAACTTGCCGAACTTTGCTACGAACATTTCCTGTCCTTCACTCGCCTGCGCGAATGGCGCGATGTACATCAACAATTGCATGCGCTGATCGCGGAAATGGGTATGCGGCTGAATGAAACCCCGGCAACCTATGAGCAAATCCATCGCGCGTTGTTGACTGGTTTGCTCGGGCACGTCGGCTTCAAAGACCCCGAGGCCGACAACTATCTCGGCGCCCGCGAAACGAAATTTTTTCTGCCGCAAGATTCCGTCCTGGCGAAAAAGAAAAGCAAATGGGTGATGGCGGCGGAGTTAACGGAAACCACCAAGCTTTTCGGCCGCTGTGCCGCGGAGATTTTGCCGGAGTGGATCGAGCAGGCGGGGAAAGCCCTGCTGGCGCGCAGTTACCATGATCCCCATTGGGAAAAAAAGAGCGGCCAAGTGGTTGCCTTCGAACGGGCGACGTTGTATGGCCTGCCGGTGATCACCAAGCGCCGCGTGCACTTCGGCCCGATTGATCCGGAGCAATCGCGCCAGATTTTCATTCGCGGCGCGCTGGTGGCGCGGGACTACGAATCGCGAGCGCCGTTTTTCGCCCATAACACCAAGCTCATCAAGGAAATCGAAGCGCTGGAACATAAATCGCGTCGACAAAATGTGCTCGTTGACGACGAAACCTTATTCGCGTTTTACCAGCCACTCATCCCACCGGGCATCTACAACGCAGCGACATTCGAACATTGGCGTAAAGAAGCGGAGCGCGCGAATCCGAAGCTATTGTTTTTATCGCGCGACTATTTGATGCGCCATGGCGCTCTCGGCGTGACCGAGGAACTTTATCCGGCGCACCTGACGATTAACGTCCAAGTCTACCCGCTGCGCTATCGATTCGATCCGGGCCACCCGCTCGACGGCGTGACGTTGACCTTGCCGCTTGCGATGCTCAATCAGCTCGATGTGACGCGCTGCGATTGGCTGGTGCCGGGCATGTTGCGCGATAAGGTGACGATGCTGATGCGCGGCTTGCCGCAGCGCATCCGCCGTGTGTTCGTGCCGCTGGCGGAATCGGTGACGCGGGCGCTGGAAACGTTCGACGATGTCGATCCGGAAAAAAAATTGTTGATCCTAGCGCTATCCGCGCACATCGAAAAAAATCATCGCCTGGTGATTGCCCGCGACGATTGGCCCATCGCACCGGATCATCTGCGCATGAATTATCGGGTCATTGATCTGGCTGGCGACGAGCTTGCGGTCGGCCGCGACATCGAAGCGCTGCGGCGACAACTCGGACAAGCGGCGACCACATCGGTGCGCAGCCAAGGCGCCAAACAATTCGAGCGCGACGGCATTCGCGCCTGGGATTTCGGCGATCTGCCGAGCGAAATCGAAGTCAACATCAATGGCCGCACCGTGCTTGCCTATCCGGGCATTGAGGATCAAGGTGATGCGGTGGCGCTGCGTCTGTTTGATCAGGCGAGTGCCGCGGCCGAAGTGAGCGAGCGCGGCTTGGTGCGCCTGTGCATGTTGGCCCTAGCGCAACCACTACGCTATCTGGAAAAAAATCTGCCGGGGTTGCGCGCCGTCGGCTTGGCCTATGCGAGCCTGCCCGATCCGCCGTTCGGCGAGTTGAAAAAAAATGCGTTGGGCACCATTGAAGAAGAGTTGCGAGACGATGTATTGCACCAAGCGTTTTATCGGGTATTTCTCGCCGATCGTCCGGCCATTCGCAGCGCAAAAGAATTCGAACAACGCATTGCCAGCAACAAATCCCGGCTTGCCTCCCAGGCCACGATGCTGTGCGAGACGCTTACATTAATCTTTGCGGAACACCATGCCGTGCAGACTAGACTGACTGCGCTTCCCAGCGGCACCTATCTGGAGAGCCGCACGGATATTGAGTCCCAGCTTAGTCATCTGTTGTTTCGCCGATTTGTGCGGCTCGCGCCGATCGAGAAACTCGGCGACTATCCGCGTTACTTGAAGGCCATCACTTTGCGCCTCGAAAAATTGCGCGAAGCGCCGCAACGGGATTTTGATCTCACGCTCGATGTCGAATCCCTGTGGCACAATTACGAGAAGCGGCGCAACGCCAGCGGTAGCAATGAGGCGATGGAAAATTATCGCTGGCTGTTGGAAGAATTGCGCGTGTCGCTGTTCGCGCAGCAACTGCGCACACCGGTCCCGGTGTCGTTGAAGCGCCTGTCTAAACTTTGGGATGAAGTCTTGAAAGCTAAATGAACGCCGATCCAAAATATCTCGCGCCCGCCGCCCGCATCGCCCAACGCATGGACGAGATTGCGCCATTTCACGTCGTGGAAATTTTTAATCGTGTCGGCGAGTTGGAGCGTGCCGGCCATTCGGTGATTAACCTATGCATTGGCGAGCCGGATTTTCCCACGCCGCAGCCGATGCTGGACGCGGCGGCGAAGGCGTTGCAAGTGGGCCGTTTTCCCTACACCGCGTCGCTCGGCATCCCCGAACTGCGTGAAGCCATCGCGCAGTTTTATTGGGCGCGCTATCAAGTAAAAATCCCGGCGCAACGCATCGCCGTCACCGCGGGCGCCAGCGCCGCACTGTTACTCACCATGGGCGCGTTGATCAACCCCGGCGATCAAGTGTTGCTGACGGATCCGGGTTATCCCTGCAACCACCCATTCATTCGCCTCGTGGGCGGCAAGCCGGTCGGCGTGCCCGTGGATTGTGACAGCGACTATCAACTCAACGCCGCGCTCATCGAAAAACATTGGACACCGGATACGGTTGCTGCGTTGGTCGCCTCGCCCGCGAACCCGACGGGCACGATGATTCATGCCGATGAAATGGCGGAATTAATCGGCGCGGTTCACTGTCGTGGCGGTCGCTTGATTGTTGATGAAATTTATTTGGCGCTGAGTTATGGCAAACAAGCAGCCACTGCCCTGAGCTTGTCGGACGATGTATTCATCATCAACAGCTTCTCGAAATATTTTCAGATGACCGGCTGGCGCCTCGGCTGGATCGTTGCGCCCAGCGCATATGTCAAAGCGATCGAACGGCTGGCGCAGAATTTATTCATTGCCAATTCAGCCATCGCGCAACAGGCGGCCTTGGCTGGATTTGAACCAGGAACACTTGCTTTACTGGAAAGCAGACGAAAAGAATTTCAAGCGCGGCGCGATTATCTGATCCCCGCACTAAAAGAATTGGGCTTCGGCATCCCGGTCATGCCGGAAGGCGCGTTCTACATCTACGCCGATTGCTCGAATTTCACCGACGACAGTTACCGCTTCGCTTGGGATTTGCTGGAAAAAGCGCAGGTGGCCGTCACGCCGGGTATTGATTTTGGGCTGCACCACGCACAACGCCACGTGCGCTTCAGTTACTGTGCCTCGTTGCAGCAATTACGCGAGGCGGTGGCGCGGATAAAACGCTACCTAAATCAGTAACTTTTCATCACCAGCCGAAGCGAATACCGCCGTGCCAACGACCACGCGGAAACCCATAATAAAAGTACGGTTGATAAAACCAACCATAGCGATGGTAAGCGTGGGCCGCCTCGTCTTCTCGGATTTCGCGTAGATAAACCTTGTGCATGTAATCCAACACGGCGTCGGGCACGCCTCGATCGTGCAGGCTCGCAATCTGCGGCGCGGTTAGTTCATATACCGCTCGGGATTCCTTAAGCCGTTTGATGATTTCTTCAGACGATGTACCGGCCTTGCTCATTTCGACGATTTCATCCAGGGTCGGCGGTTCCGGTCGGGCAAGCCGGGTTGAGGCGCAACCGGCGAACAATAACGCCAGCAGAACCAGCAAGCTCATTTTTAACGTGTTCATATTCACCTTAAGGCGCCAAAAGCGCCGATTTTTTAACGTCGCCAAGAAGGAACGGTTGACGCCCCCCTTACTACCCTTGTTTCATCGCTGCGGCAGTTCGGCAAATTTTACGGTAATGTCCTAAAATGACGCGAGGATATATGAATATGACACGTTTTATCAAACTCGGTTGCACGCTCTACCTGCTATTTTGTGCCGCGTTGGCATCCGCTCAGGATTTCAACGATGGTGAACTAGTCGGCCAAATTTTCTGGGTAAAGCCGGCGAAGGAAATATACCGGCGCTTGGAATTTTATCGGCAACCCAAACTGGAGGCGGCTGCATTTTTCCCGCCGTCAAAAAAACAGATGCGCATTATTTCCGTCGGGCGCGGTTGGATCAAACTCGAATTTTTTTCCGCGTATGGCGGATTTGAAGAAGCGCATATTCCCGTCGGCTATTTCAAACGCAACCGTTACACGGCCTCCGTATTCAATAGTTACGCCTTTGATCGGGCGACTTTTTTTAGCGACGATCCTGACGTCATCAAAGAACGTGCCGAGGTGGACAGTGTCGTTGCCAATGCGCCCAAATCCAAGCCCAAAAGCATCGCGTCGAAATTTTTTCGCCATAAACAAAAATGTTGTGGACTCGGTGGATCCGGCCAACGCGAGCGCTCCAAGAAAATCTCTCCCACGCCACGATAACTCAGCACAAAATTATGCCCTCCCCCACCTCGACTGCGACCTGGCGACATCTTTCCGAGCACTGCGTGGAATTGGGTGCGGCGAACGTCAACGCTTGGTTTACGGCCGATCCGCAACGCGCAACGCGGCTTAGCCTCGAGGCCGCGGGAATCCTGCTCGACTATTCGAAACAACCGGTCACCGACGCCACGATGGCCTTATTAGTGGAACTGGCGCAGGCCATGCACGTTAAAAGTTGGATCGAACGCATGTTCGCGGGCGACAAAATCAATTTCACCGAGCAGCGCGCCGTCTTGCACGTTGCGCTGCGTAATCGCGGCAATCGGCCCATTCTGGTTGACGGCGCCGATGTCATGCCAGGC
>JANNMV010000559.1:0-2776 GCA_031398205.1 Pseudomonadota bacterium
CGCCACTTGGCACGCTGGACATTACTTTTTATCGCGACGATTTCGACGAGCGCGGATTACATCGCGATGCCAAACGCTCCACCATTCCATTCGAGGTCGCCGGCCAAGACATTATCTTGGTCGATGATGTGTTGTATACCGGCCGCACTATCCGCGCGGCGATGAACGAGTTGTTCGACTACGGCCGCCCCGCCAGGATTCGCCTGGCGGTGTTGGTTGATCGCCAAAGCCGCGAATTGCCGATCGGCGCGCAATTCGTCGGCGCGACTTTGGCCGTCCCCGATGATGAAATGCTGGTGCTGGAGCGCAGCGATGCCGGCACGCTCGCCTTTAAACAATTAAAAAAAGAACCCCGTTAATGCAGCGCAATCTTCAGTTGGATGACGAAGGTAACCTGCAACATCTGCTGACCATCGAAGGCATTCCACGCGCACTCCTGCTAAAAATTCTCGATACGGCTGATTCTTTTGTCGGCGTCACGGAGCGCGACGTCAAAAAGGTCCCGTTGCTGCGCGGTAAATCCGTTTTCAATATTTTCTTCGAGGCGTCGACGCGCACGCGCACCACCTTTGAAATCGCGGCGAAACGCTTGTCCGCCGACGTAATCAATCTCAACGTCGGCGTATCGAGCACCAGCAAAGGCGAAACGCTGCTCGACACGGTGGCGAATTTGTCCGCCATGCATGCCGATATGTTCATCGTGCGCCACGCCACCAGCGGCGCGCCGCATTTGATCGCGCGCCACGTGGCGCCGGGCATCCACGTCATCAACGCCGGCGATGGCCGCCATGCGCATCCAACCCAAGCGTTGCTCGATATGTACACCATCCGCCACTACAAAAAACAATTTACGCATTTGCGCGTCGCCGTTGTGGGCGATCTGTTGCACTCGCGCGTGGCGCGCTCGCAGATCCATGCGCTGACCACGTTAGGTGTGCCCGAGGTGCGCGTGGTCGGACCGAAGACATTGATTCCGCGCGATGTCGAGAATCTCGGCGTGCACGTTTATCACGACATGGCGCGCGGCATCAAAGATTGCGATGTGGTGATGATGTTGCGGTTGCAAAACGAACGCATGAACGGCGCATTGTTACCGAGCGCCGGAGAATATTTCAAGTGCTACGGCCTGACGCCGGAAAAACTCGCATTCGCCAAACCCGATGCCATCGTCATGCATCCCGGCCCGATGAATCGCGGCGTGGAGATCGATTCCGCCGTGGCTGACGGCAAGCAATCGGTGATTTTGCCGCAAGTGACGTTCGGCATCGCCGTGCGCATGGCGGTGATGAGTATGTTGGCGGGGAATGGTTGAGCGGCGGGGCCAATTTTTACTCTGTCATTGCGAGCGCAGCGAAGCAATCTCGCAGTTGGGGCAATTCGCGCAAAAGCGAGGTTGCTTCGCTGCGCTCGCAATGACAATAAAATAGGCGTCTGAAAATCCATATGCCTGAAACGGCAATGGCCCCAGGCCACCCCGTACCAGAGCGGCTCCCCGAGGCATATGCCCTGACAGGAAATCTAGAAGCGCTTCCGCAAGCACACACCGCACAGATGTCGAACGCCCTATCCATACTCAACCAAACCTTCGGTTACCCGGTTTTCCGCGGCGAGCAAGCAGCGATCATCGGCCAAATCGCCAGCGGCGGCGACGCGCTGGTGTTGATGCCCACCGGGGGCGGCAAATCATTGTGTTACCAAATCCCCGCGTTGCTGCGCGACGGCGTAGGCATTGTCGTCTCGCCACTCATCGCCTTGATGCAAAACCAAGTGGATCAGTTGAAGCAACTCGGCGTGCGCGCGGATTTTCTCAACTCGACACAACTGATCGAAGAATCCGAGCGGGTACAGCGCGACGCGCTTGGCGGCAAGATCGATCTGCTTTATGTAGCGCCGGAACGTTTGCTGACGCCGAGCTTTTTGCAGTTGCTGGAGCGCATGAGCGTCGCGCTATTCGCGATCGACGAAGCCCATTGCGTGTCGCAATGGGGGCACGATTTCCGGCCCGAGTATTTGCAGCTTTCGATTTTGCACGAGCGTTTTCCCAACGTGCCGCGCATCGCGTTGACCGCCACTGCGGACCAGCTCACCCGCGCAGAGATGATCAAGCGCCTCAAGCTCGAGGACGCGCGGGTTTTCATCTCCAGTTTCGATCGGCCGAACATCCGTTACAGCGTGGTGGAAAAGCAGGACGCGCGCCAGCAGTTGCTACGCTTTCTGCGTGAGGAGCATCCCGGCGACGCCGGCATTATTTATTGCTTGTCGCGCAAAAAAGTTGACGAGACCGCGCATTGGCTGAAGGGCCAAGGCATCGCCGCGCTGCCGTATCACGCGGGCATGGACACGCAGTCGCGACGGCGTAATCAAGATAAATTTCTCGGCGACGACGGCATCATCATGGTCGCGACCATTGCTTTTGGCATGGGCATCGACAAGCCCGATGTGCGCTTCGTCGCCCATTTGGATTTGCCGAAAAGTGTCGAAGGTTACTATCAAGAAACCGGCCGTGCCGGGCGCGATGGCCAGCCGGCGAACGCCTGGATGACCTATGGCCTCGCCGATGTGGTGCAGTTGAGCCGCATGATCGAGCAGTCGGACGCCGACGAAGCCCACAAGCGCGTCGAGCGCCACAAGCTCGACGCTATGCTCGGCTATTGCGAGACGGTGACCTGTAGGCGGCAAATGCTGCTGCAATATTTCGGCGAAGCGGGCGCGCCATGTGGCAACTGCGATACCTGCCTTGCGCCGCCACAAACCTGGGACGGCAGCCTCGCCGCAC
>JANNMV010000571.1:0-2511 GCA_031398205.1 Pseudomonadota bacterium
GTGTGGCGCGTGCACCGTTCGGGTCGACGGCGTTGCCGCGCGCTCGTGTTTGATGCTGGCGGTACAAGTGGATGGAAGGCGCATTGACACGGTCGAAGGACTCGCCGACCGCGATGGACGGCTCAACGATCTGCAACTTGCCTTCAAACGGCATCACGCGTTGCAATGCGGCTTTTGCACTGCCGGCATCTTAATGTCGTGCATGGATTATCTTGAACGCGCGCCGAATCCCTCGGAGCAGCAGGTTCGCGAAATGTTGTCCGGCCATCTATGCCGCTGCACCGGCTATACCAACATCGTCAACGCCGTACTCGAAACCGCCAGGAGCCGCACCAGTGCTTGATCTCAATGCGGTTCGCTTAAGCTCGTTCGCCCTGAGCCTGTCGAAGGGTGAATGGGCTTCGATCATTCGACAAGCGCACGACTCAGCCCGAACGGCTAACCAAACATTTTTGTGCTTGATCTTTGCCGTACTTTCTTGCACAGCATCGAGCGGCAGCGGGATTCACTTACATTGGTCGACGGCGAAACGCTCTTAACCTATGTCGCGGAGTTATTGCCAGAGTGAGCGCAATACGAGTAAGCTGAATCGCGCCGAGATTATCGGCCATCGGGGAGCGTCCTTTGAAATCATTTGCACACTGGCTGACGGAGATTGGGCTGGAGAGCTACGCGAGTGTGTTCGCGCAGAACGAGGTCGACTTTTCGGTAGCGCATACCCTCACGGACGAGGAATTGCGCGAGTTGGGTCTCTCGCTCGGCGCGCGCAAGAAATTCCTGCTCGCGGCAGCGGCACTCGCGAATATTGTAGTGCCTGCACGGGCAAGCGCCGCAGGCGCCACGCCGTCCACCGCTTCGCCCGCACCCTCGGCCGCACCTGAATCCATAGCCGGCGAACGCCGCCAACTGACGGTGATGTTCTGCGACTTAGTCGGATCGACTGCATTGAGCGAGAAGCTCGATCCCGAAGAATTGCATGCATTGCTGCATGACTATCGAACGGTATGCGGCGAAGTCATTGCGCGCTACGAAGGCTTCGTCGCCCGTTACGTCGGCGACGGCATTCTCACCTATTTCGGCTGGCCGAAAGCGCACGAAGAAGACGCCGAGCGTGCGCTGCGCGCAGCGCTGGAGATTGTTCAAGCGGTGAAGCGGGCATCGTCGACTGAAGCGTTGTCGGTGCGCATCGGCATCGCCACCGGCCCGGTCGTCGTCGGTGAACAAGCCTGGGTGGGCGATCAGTCGAAGTTGGCGGTGGGCTCTACGCCTAATCTCGCTGCGCGGTTGCAGGGATTGGCTGCGGCCGATCAAATCGTCATTGCGACGTCCACCCGGCGCTTGGTCGGCAACGCCTTTGAACTCTCTGACTTGGGCGACCATGAACTGAAGGGGATTGCCGAGCCGGTGCACGCTTGGCGGGTGATGGCGGTAAGTGCGGCAGCGAGCCGCTTTGAGGCAAGCCAGGGGGCGGCGCTCACGCCGCTGGTGGGGCGCGAGCAAGATATTGGGCTGCTGCTGGAACGTTGGCAACTCGCACAAGACGGCGAAGGCCAGGTGGTGCTGCTCTCGGGCGAACCGGGGATTGGCAAGAGCCGCATCTTGAGCGCCCTGCACGAGCGGCTGGAAGCCCAGGGCGCGCAGGCACTGCGCTTTCAATGCTCGCCCTATTACGTCAACAGTGCACTGTACCCGAGCATCGATAACTTTGAGCGCGTGCTCAAATTCAGCCGCGACGAGACCGTTGAGTTCAAGCTCGACAAGCTTGAAGCGCTCATTGTCACCCACTACGGCCGGCCACTGGCTGACGTCAGGTTCGTCGCCTCATTGCTGTCCATCCCTTGTGAAGATCGCTACGGACCGCACGCCATGACGCCACAAAAACACAAGGACGAGACGCTGCGCACCTTGGTCGATCTCTCCGAAGCGGCCGCGCGCCAGCAACCCACGGTGATGCTGTATGAGGATTTACACTGGGCCGATCCGACGACGCTGGAAACGCTCGACCTGTTGATCGACCGCGTCAGAACCATCCCGCTGCTGATCGTGCTCACCCATCGGCCGGAGTTTCAGCCCAAGTGGGGCAGCCACGGCCATGTCACGGCATTGAACCTATCCAAGCTCACACGCCCGCAAAGCAGCGCGATCGTGTCCAAACTCACAAACGGCAAAGCACTGCCCGCTGAACTGCTCGACCAAATCCTGAACAAGACCGACGGCGTGCCGCTGTATGTGGAAGAACTCACCAAGTCCATTCTCGAATCCGGCGAACTCAAAGACGTGGGCGATCGTTATGACTACTCCGGCGCCGCCCGCAGCGTCACCATTCCGGCCACCTTAAGAGACTCGCTCACGGCGCGTCTCGATCGTTCGCCAGCGGCAAAAGAGATCGCGCAGATCGGCGCGGCGATCGGACGTGAGTTCAGCTACGAAGTCATTGCGGCAGTCGCACCCCACACCCAAACCGAACTCGACAGCGCGCTCAACCAGTTGACCGAATCGGGGTTGGCGTTC
>JANNMV010000584.1:0-4031 GCA_031398205.1 Pseudomonadota bacterium
CCTGCGCCGCCGCCGGCGTCGGCGCCTGAGGCGGTAGCGGCGCCGGAAGCCGTCGCGGTAAAACCCGCTACGCCGATTGTGATCGTCGATGCGGGAGAGCGCGCTCTGCGGGAAACCGAAGCGCGTAAGCAAGCGGAACTCAGAGAGCGCCAAGCGGAAGACGTTGCGGCTAAGAAGAAACGCACCGCCAAGGCGAAACAAGACGAATCACCGACGCTTGTTGTGGTCGAGCCGGTTGCGACTGCAGCCCCGCCAGTCGAGTCGGCGACCCCGGTCGACGCAAAATCGCCCGCGGCGACGGAGCCTGCGGCGAACGCCGTCACAGCGGCGCCAAGCCCGGACAGTACGCTGCACAAACCACAAGTTAAACCCGAAGACAAGGCCGACAAGAAGGCCGCGAAAAAAACCAAGACAACGAGTGTCACCTACGTTGACGAAGCGGCGAAAAAACGCGGTCTGAATAAAGGTCGCGGCGATGGGCGTCCAACGACCACAGGCTGGCGCGGTCATAAGACGAAGGCGACCAGACAACCGCAGCAGCCGTCGATGGAGGCTACGCAGCAATTCCAGTTGCCGACGGAACCCATCGTGCACGAAGTGCTGGTGCCCGAGACCATTAGCGTCGGTAACCTGGCGCAGAAAATGGCCGTCAAAGCCGCCGAGGTCATCAAGGCCTTAATGAAAATGGGTAGTATGGTGACCATTAATCAAGTCCTCGATCAAGAAACGGCGATGATTATCGTCGAGGAAATGGGCCACATCGCCAAGGCCGCTAAGTTAGACGATCCCGATTCCCTGCTGGCGGAAACGGGATTGACCACCGTCGTTGAAGGAATCGCCGAAACGCGCGCGCCGGTGGTAACCGTGATGGGTCACGTCGATCACGGTAAAACGTCGTTGCTGGACTACATTCGCCGCACCCGCGTGGCGAGTGGTGAGGCCGGCGGGATTACCCAGCACATCGGCGCTTACCACGTCGAAACGCCGCGCGGCATGATCACCTTCCTCGATACGCCGGGGCACGAAGCGTTTACCGCGATGCGTGCGCGCGGCTCGAAAGTCACCGATATCGTCATTCTCGTGGTGGCCGCCGATGACGGTGTGATGCCACAAACGATCGAAGCTATTCATCACGCGAAAGCCGCCAACGTGCCATTGGTGGTGGCGTTGAATAAGATCGATAAGCCGGAAGCGAATATCGAACGCATTAAACAAGAACTGGTCGCGCACGGCGTACTGCCGGAAGAATACGGTGGCGAAGCGCAGTTCGTGCCGGTATCGGCAAAAAGCGGGCAGGGCATCGATGAGCTGTTGGAACGCATTTTGTTGCAAGCCGAAGTATTGGAATTAAAAGCGGTGAAAGATGCGCCGGCACGCGGCATTGTCATCGAGTCTCGTTTGGACAAAGGCCGAGGCGCGGTCGCAACGGTGCTGGTGCAGTCCGGGACGTTAAAGCGTGGCGATGTGTTGCTCGCCGGTTCGGTATTCGGTCGCGTGCGCGCGATGCTGGATGAAGCCGGACACACGATCCAGCAAGCGGGCCCGTCTATCCCGGTCGAGATTCAAGGTCTGTCGGACGTTCCGGGGGCCGGCGCCGAGGCGTTGGTGATGCTCGACGAGCGCAAGGCACGCGAGATCGCGTTGTTCCGCCAAGGCAAGTATCGCGACGTGAAATTGGCCAAGCAACAAGCCGGCAAGCTCGAGGATATGTTCAGCAACATCGGTGAAGGCGAAGTCAAAACCCTGGCGCTCATTATTAAGGCCGACGTGCAAGGTTCCTACGAAGGCTTGGCCTACGCGTTGGGCAAGCTGTCTACGGACGAGGTCAAGGTCAATATTTTGCACACCGGCCTGGGGGCGATTACCGAATCGGATGTCAACCTCGCGCTGGCGTCAAAAGCCGTCATCATCGGTTTTAATGCGCGTGCCGATAACTCGGCGCGCAAGTTGGCGCAGGCCAGTGGCGTGGACATTCGCTATTACAACATCATTTACGAAGCAGTCGACGAAGTGAAGGCCGCGATGTCCGGCATGCTCTCGCCGGACAAGAAAGAAAACATCCTGGGTCTGGTGGAAATTCGCCAGGTCTACCGCATCTCCCGAATCGGCTCCGTCGCCGGTTGTTACGTACTCGAAGGTTTGGTGCGGCGCGGCTCGCAGATTCGCCTGTTACGGGATTCCGTGGTCATTCACACCGGCGAATTGGATTCGCTGAAGCGCTTTAAAGACGATGTACGTGAGGTAAAAAATGGCTTTGAATGCGGCCTGTCGCTGAAGGGCTATGACGAAATTCAGGTTGGCGATCAGCTTGAAGCGTTCGAAACCGTCGAAGTAGCGCGAACTTTATAGCACGTGAAATGTGAAGAGTGAAAAGTGAAAGACAATTTGCCTGCGAATCGCATGGAGACTGGCTTTCAGAGCATAGATTGCTAAGGGCCGCGCATTTTTCTTTTCACCTTTCACTCTTCACCCTTCACCGCCCTTGAAATCTTTCTCCCGAACCAGTCGCATCGCCGATCAAATGCAGCGCGATCTCGCGCAGGTTATTCGAACTGAACTCAAAGATCCGCGCGTCAGCTTGATTACGATTCAGAGCGTTGACGTCACGCCTGACTATGCTCACGCGAAAATTTTCTTTACCCAGTTAGGTGAAGCAAAGAACGCGAAGGCTTGCACCGATGCGCTCAATCATGCCGCCGGATTCTTGCGCCACCATCTCGCCGAACGTTTGGGTTTGCGCACTATGCCGGTGCTGCATTTTGTTTACGATGAATCCGTCGAACGCGGCATTCATCTATCGCAGTTGATCGATAGCGCCATTCGCAGTGAATCGAATTCAGACCCTGAGCCCGACAAGTAAATCCCATTAGAATACCCAGCGGTCATTGCGAGGAGCGAAGCGACGAAGCAATCTCGATTTTTCTAACTACTACGGCCGAGATTGCTTCGTCGCGAAGAACGCTCCTCGCAATGAAAAATTGGAAAGTGATGGCGCGTCGCGGACGATGTCGAGGATTGAGTTTCTAGTGGGAATCGAAATGAAGTCGCCAGGCAGCGCGAAACGCCACGTTTCCGGCATGTTGTTGTTGGATAAACCCGCCGGCTATTCGTCCAATCACGCGCTGCAAAAAGTAAAACGATTATTCCGCGCTGAAAAGGCTGGCCACACCGGCACGCTCGATCCTTTCGCCACGGGGCTGTTGCTGATTTGCCTGGGCGAAGCGACCAAGTTTTCTTCCTTCGGTCTCGAGGGCGATAAGCGTTATCTGGCCACCTTGAAGCTTGGACTCACCACCACGACCGGCGATATCGAAGGCGAAATCGTGACGCGCAATGAAGTCGCCGTTGCGCAATCGGACATCGATCGTATTCTCCCAAAATTTCGCGGAACCATCAGCCAAATTCCGCCGATTTATTCCGCGCTGAAGGTCGCGGGCAAACCGATGTACGACTACGCGCGCAAGGGCATCGAGGTCGAACGTGCGGCGCGCGAAGTTGAAATCAAGCGGCTTGACTGCATGCATTTTTCGGGCGACGAGTTAGTCATCGATGTGAGTTGCAGCAAAGGCACTTATATTCGCACGCTCGGTGAAGACATCGGCACGGCGCTCGGTTGCGGCGCCCATCTCAGCGCTTTGCGCCGCACGGCAAGTTCGGCGCTCACGATCGAACAGGCAGTCACGCTCGAACAACTCGACGCCTTGCCGGAAACCGAACGCGACGCGCGTCTTTTAGCTGTCGATACACTGCTTAAAAATATTCCAAGTATCATGCTGGAGAGCCGCATGGTTACTTGCTTGCAGCAAGGGAAGGTGCAGCAGGCGCATGCCGACTGGCTCCCAGGCATGGCTGCTGTTTACGATTCAAATGGCCTGTTCATCGGCCTGGCTGAAGTGACGACGCAGCGCCAGCTCATTGCGAAACGTTTAATTGCCGAGCACGCCACGTCGTCGGTACCATAGCGTCATCACGAAGCAAAATGGGAGGGCGCTTGGCCACAGCAAAAGAAGTAGCCGATTCGATGTACTCGC
>JANNMV010000609.1:0-8111 GCA_031398205.1 Pseudomonadota bacterium
GCACAATTACGGTGCTGGGAATTCGTGCAAGGAGTTTAGGTGGAGCTGGCATGATGGAAGTTACAACTAGCAGCGGTTTGAGTCGATCAGGGTCGTCATTCTACGCTAGAACAAACAATTTCCTTCACGCCACCGGTGCGCGTCGGCTGAGATTGCGCAGCATGAAATTTTCGGGTAACGTCGCTAACGACCGCTCACAACAAGTGCGGCAATCGCGCAAGTTCGCAGTTTGGGCAGCAGTTTGGGCAACGATCGTCGTTTCCCAAGTTTATAAAATTTATCGATGGAGGAAAAAATGAGCATTGATCTAAATTTGAGAATCGTCCAAGGATTGGCGCGCCGCCGCTTTTTACAACGCAGCGCAATGGCGCTGGGCGGCGCCGCGTTGGCACTGCCCACTTTGGTCAGCGCCAAAGAGTGCAAAATAACCGAACAAGATATCCTCGGTCCAATGTACAACTACGGCGCACCAAAATTCCAGGTTAAGTTAGCATCCGATGACGAGCCGGGCCAGAAGCTGATGTTGCGCGGAACCGTGCTAAGCGCGGATTGCAAAACGCCGTTGCCGGGCACCATCATTGAAATTTGGCAAGCGGATGACAAAGGCAACTACGACAAGAAAAAACCCGGCGACTTTCTCGAACCACCGCCACCGTTTCACTTGCGCGGCATGTTGCTTACCGACGCCAACGGACGCTACGAGATTGACACCATCGTGCCGGGCGCCTATCCGATTCCGCCCGGTGTGCCGGGATTGGAAAAATACGGCGGCCTGACGCGCGCACGTCATATTCACATTAAAGTATTGCCGTTCCTCAGCGTTGCGCTGACCACCCAGCTTTACTTTAAAGACGACGAGCATCGTGCCGGTGATCCGTGGGCCGGCCACAAGCCATCGCTGGCCCTGGATATGAAACAAGATGGGAAATATATGAAGGCCGATTTTGATTTTGTGTTGGGGACGGGTTTATAGTTTCAAGAGAAAGCAAAAAAACGCTGTCGATTTTAATCAGACACCGTCCCTCAAGAAACAATCCGAGTAAAACCCAAAAATGGAAATCGATCTAAACGCATTCGACCGCCCAATACGCTACAAACTGCTGACCAGTCTGGTCGTCCCGCGCCCGATCGCACTAGTCACAACGATCTCCGATGGCGGCGTCATCAACGCCGCGCCGTTCAGCTATTTCAATGTCCTCGGCGAAGATCCGCCTATCTTAATCATCAGCGCCGACGCGCACCCCAACGGGAAAATGAAAGACACTGTCCACAACATCCTTACGAAAAAACAGTTCGTCGTAAATTTGGTCGACGAAGACATCGCGGAAAAAATGCACGGCTCCGCCGTCATCGCGCCGACGGAATTGAGCGAAATCGACATGGTGGGCCTCACCACCACGCCATCGCAACGCGTCGCGCCACCACGCATCACTGAATCGCCGGTGTCGTTCGAATGCGATTTACACACGCAATTGGATTTCAAAACCCGCCGCCTAATGATCGGCCAAATCGCGTGGATGCACGTGCGCGACGGCATCATCGATCCGAAAAATATGCGCCGCGTTGCCAACGCCTATCATCCCGTCGGCCGTTTGTACGCGAATCGGTATTGCCGAACGCGCGATGAATTTCAGTTGGATAATTCCGGTTATGCGGAGATTGCCGCTAAATTCGGGAAGTAGGCATTGCGCCAGAAGGCGCATGGATACTGGCTCCTGGCAAGGCATGCCGACGGTACCGCATCCAGATTGGCTTCCAGCGAACGTAGCCCATATACGGAAGAAGCAGAGCGTATTCCGGGGGAATCGCTCATTTGGTTCACCGAAGTCCGATATCCATGGTGCGCATCGCAACTTGCCTACCGCTGTCGTTCGCCATGTGCACAGGTTTCCCGGAATACGCTTCGCTTCTTCGGGCTACGCTTGCTAGATTGGTATTGAGAAATGTGGTCGAAAATATTGTGCCAAGCCACGCGGAAAGTGTCCCCCGGCGAAAAGTCAATATATCGAAAGTAATAGATGCAAGCAGGCGTAGGGTGCACACGGCGCACGCGGGAAATTCCCTACGCGATGCCAATTTCAAATCCGCGTGCGCGGTGCGCGCCCTACATTTGTAGTTGCGCCAAGTACCGCATGGATACTGACTCTTGGCATTGCGCGCCTGAAGACCCGCGCCCTTATTGACTCTTTAGGCATCTGGCTAAAATACTATTTCATTCTGGCATTCGGTGGTTGACTATTCGCGACCGTCCAATCGTAGTTGAAAAATCGCAGTTGATAATCGGCCGGTATTTTTTCCGGCGCGTAGCGATTGATGTAGTCGATCAGCGTCGGTGCGTGGCTGGGGGCAAAATCTTCGCTATAAAACTTCAGAATTTCATTGGTGAACGCTTGGCGCGATGCGTGATCGACCTTCAAATTTTCTGGGCGGGTGAAAAATTTTAGTGCCTCGTTTTCGAGCTGACGATCTAATTGCTCGCCTCGGAAAGGCTCGCGCGGCAACTGCGGACAGGACACGGCGCTGCAATTCAGCGCGAAATGCACACGCGGTTCGTTGAGTTTGCGGATGATGTCGTTCTCATAGGCGTATAAGCTCATGGGCTTGCCGCCGATGTTGAATTTTTTCAGCACGAAGAACTTGAGTTTGTTGAGGCCGGCATGAGTATGCGGAACGCCGGAGTCGATGACGTTGTACATCGACAGCGCGTTATAGCTATTGACGTAGTGCGCGAGGCGATTTTTGGCGTTGGTGAACGATTCCGCCGGCGTGTTCGCGACGAACGCAACATAGCGATCTAGATCCAATCGGTCTTTCTCCAATGCTGCGAAATCTACTTCGCCGCGCTCGTTTACGAAACGCTGCAACACGCGCTCATAACCGGCGAGCGACGCCGACGCATCGGGGGTATCGGTTTTCGGAATCGGCGCTAACGTCGAACACGCCGCTAAAGTGAACAGCAATGCGAGCAGAAAAATCCGCTGCGTCAATTTGCGACATCTAGCCATGGTGGTTACTCCTGTTATCTTGCCGGGTACGGCCGCGCTTTAGATTGCGCGGATAATCCGCCGGCGCTGGAATTTGCAATGTTGATTCGTCGGTTTCGCCTTTGAGCGGATTCCAATTACGCAATTCGCCCTGCCGATAAAATTTCATCGGTTGCAAAATAAATGTATCGCGCTTGGCGTTATGCATGCACATACTGATCGGTCCATCGGCGGTGATGGTCATGAAAATGCAGCTCTCGATACGATCACGTTCCAACTGACAGGCATCCATAAAGTTGTGTACGAACAGCGATAGCTTATACACCTTACCGCGCGCGGCTATCAAATCTTCGCGAGCGCGCCATAAGAATCGCACGAGCCAGTTGACGCTGGGCCACCAGAGGCTAGGCCGCCGCAATAATGCGAAGGCAAATGCTCGGACGCTAACGCTGCGATCGCGCCGATCGAATGCGACATCTGCGGTTTGATTCATCACCCTCACGGCGAGATCGGCGTTGTCCAACCCATCGTACAGTTTGCCGTTGATGACGAACGTAAGCGCATAGCGATTGCAATGGTGATGGCCGCCCAGCAGCGCATCGAAGGAAAGCGGCACGCGCGCGCCGACGCGAATGCGCGCGATGGTATTGTCGATGTTGATAGCGTCTTCACGCTGGCGCAACACACCGCGACCGGTATCGGCTTGCAATTGAAACGATGCGAAACTCACGACGTCAGCAACGCCTGCGAAAAATTTCACCAACGTCGGCACTTCTTCAAAATTTCCCGCAAATAACGTGGTATTGAATATGACCGCGAGATTAAGCCCACGCGCGCGTTCGATGTACTCGCGTCTAACTTCATTCAATTCATGCTCAGTACGAAATCCCTTGCGGCCTTGCGTCATGTCCACATGAAATGCGACGTCGACTAAACCGGCTGCGCTCAGCTCAACAAGCAAGTCGCGCGTCGCCAAAATACCGTTAGTGAATAGCGCCGGACGCAGCTCCTTTTCCGCGATGTAGCGAACAATCGCGATGAGCTCATCGCGCGGCCGCAAGGTCGGATCGCCGCCAGTCACTTGCACATCGGTGCGCGGACCGTAATGAGCGTAGATTGAATCGATGCGACGAAAAATTTCCGCTAGCGGCAAATCATGCACCGCCTGCGAGTGCTCCGACAAATAGCACAGACTGCAATCTAGATTACAGCGTTGCGTAATTTCCAGCGCCACGCAGCCGACCACCCAACGCTTACCTGCCGTTTGTTTCGTCAGCCACGAATCGTTGCGCGCTAGGCGCGCGCGAATCAGGTCATTTCGCTTTTTCGGGTCGGGAATTTCTTCGTCCGGACGCCACGCTTTAATTTCTTCAGTGTTGAGATACGTTAAATTACTCATGTTACTGAATTAGACACCGTATCGTCGGCAACCTTACACGTCTTGGCTGAATCTCCTGACTATGAGTTTTTAACTATTGCTTGGACGTCGCAATCAAGCGTTTTAGCCCTTGTCGATCGACTTTGTCAGTACCGGTTTTCGGCAATGCGTCGAGGAAAAAAAACCGCCGTGGATATTTGTACGGTGTGAGTTGGGATTTCACGAAGTCTTGCAATGTGCGCGTGGTTTGATCGGCTTGCGCAATTCCGTTTCGAAGCACGACGAACGCGGCGAGTGTCATCAAACGATTACTTTCCTCGACGCCGAGTACGGCGCATTCTTGCACGTCCGGATGTTCGGCGAGGCAGCGTTCAACTTCAAGCGGATACACCCACTGCCCGCTCACTTTAACCATATCGTCGACGCGGCCTTCGAAAAAGTAAAATCCTTCTTCGTTGAGGCGAAAGCGATCGCCGGTGTAAATCCAACCCTCACGCATGGTCTCGGCGGTTTTCTCCGGTCGATTCCAATACAGTGGCGCTTGCGAATCGCCGCGCACCCACATGACGCCGGAGCCGCCGGGCCCGACGATGTTTCCATCCGGATCGGTGAGTTTGATTTCGTAACCGGGAACGCGCGCGCCGCTGGCGCCGATTTTCTGTCGCTCTACTTGATTGGATAAATAAATGTGCAGCACCTCGGTGGAGCCTAATCCCTCCACGATATTCAAGCCATAGCGCTGTTGCCACTCATGGTAGAGCTCACCCGATAAGGTTTCCGCGGCGGAGAGGCACAGGCGCACGCTCGTTAGATCACGCTGCTCGGAGCCGGGATGCGCGACGAGCGCGTTGTACAACGTTGGCAATCCGAATAGCAGCGTCGGTCGATGGCGCTCAATGGTTTCGAACACCGCTTGCGCGTCCGGGCGACCGGGCAAGAGAACGCTCGTCGCGCCGACGGAAAACGGAAACGTCACCGAGTTGCCGAAACCATAAGCAAAGAAAATTTTCGGCGGCGAGAACACGATGTCACTCTCTCGAATGTCCAACACGCCTTTGCCGTAGGCCAAGTGCGTGTAGGGCATATCGTGATGCAAATGCACCACGCCCTTCGGCCGTCCGGTTGAGCCGGAGCTATACATCCAAAATGCTATCTCATCGCGATGGGTGTTGGCCTCTGACAACTGATCGGAATAGGTTTCGATCCATTCCTGACTATCGTGAATACTCGCCAAGCCAAGATTCGGCATGTCTTTTGGCGCACCGGCAACAACAATATGACGTAAGCGCGATGCGGTTAACGATTCGTGGCTGAGCAGAGATGCTAATTCGCCGCTGATAACCGCTGCTTCCGCGCCGCAATCCTGCGCGTAGAATCCGACCAGTTCCGCAGGAGACAGTGTATTAATCAGCACCGGCACAAAGCCCGCGCGCATGGCGCCGAAAATGGCGGCGACATATTCAGGTGTATCGTGCATCAGCAGCAATACACGGCTGCCGCGCCCCAAGCCCATCGCCGCAAGGCCGTTGCCCACGCGCGCGGCTGCGGCACAAAGTTCGCCGTACGTAACGCGACGTTCGCCGCAGAGAATTGCCGTTTTCCCAGATCGATTGGCGGCGAGATTGTCGTACAAGATTCGAGAGCAGTTGTAAAACTCGGGAACAGAAAATTCGATTTCCTTGGTGGCAGCACACGCGCGATCAAATGGGTCGGCGATGGGAGAAATATTTTGCTCTGTGGCGCGCGCCGCCATAACTTGCGCCATAAAATTCGGCGCCATTTCCGTGAGCCGTGCGTCGCTAATGCGGCCGCTGCGTGCCATGTAATCGTAGGCAAGTTGCGTCGACGTGTAGTGCATTTTGTCCGCCATACGCTCGTACCAAAACGAACTGGAATTCGCCGCTGCGACGATTTTTTCCACGATCGGTCGACGTGTGCGCTCGTAAGTAATCAGCGCTGACGCGACGTCGCAACCCGCATCCGCAAACGCACGATCAAGCGCAATCGCATCTTCGAACGCGAGGCGCGTCCCGGAGCCGATGGAGAAATGCGCGGTGTGTAACGCGTCGCCGATCAACGTGACATTACCGACACTCCAGCGGTTGTTGCAAAGTAACGGAAAATTTCGCCAAACGGATTTGTTCGACAGCAACGGCTCGCCGTCTAAATCGGCGGCGAAGATTTTCTCGCAGTAGGCGCGCGATGCGTCGTCGGACATAGTTGCGAGCCCGGCGCGCTGCCATGTCGCCGCGTCGCATTCGACCAAGAAAGTGCTGCGATCCGGCGCAAAGCGATAGTGATGCGCCACCCAAGGGCCGTGCTCATTAGCGCGGAACGTCAGCGTTAAACAATCGAAGGCTTTGCGCGTGCCGTACCAAGCGAATTTGTTGGTGAGCCATTCCATACGCGGCGCGAAATCTCGGTCGTAGCATTGGCGCACTACAGAATTCACGCCATCGGCGCCGATAACCAAATCCGCATCTCGCCAATCGTGCGGCTTAGCAATGTGCTTACCGAAATGCAAATTCACACCGGATTCGCGGCACAGCGCTTGTAAAAGTTGATTGAGCTGCAAACGCCCGATCGCGGAAAAGCCATTGCCGTCGATGTCGACTTTCATATCGCGATGCACGATGCGTTGCATCGGCCACGACTCCATGTGCGGCAGCAACCGCGCATACAAATCTGGCGCGTCACGCTCGAGGAAGCTTAACGCGCCTTGCGAAAACACCACGCCGAAACCGAAAGCGCTCCCCGCTTCGTTTTGCTCGATCACCTCGACGGTGTTTTTTGGAAAGCGCCGCTTGTGGAGCAGAGCGAATAACAAGCCGGCGGGGCCGGCGCCGATGATTATGCTATGCATATAGAAATTCTTTTGTAGGGTGGGCACGATTTTTGTGCCCACGCGTGGGTGAATAAATTGTCGACGGCGTGGCCAAACGATACGGCCGTTTGCCCACCGTACACACGATTATTTTTTCAATGTAGGGTGCATTCATGCACCGTTCGAAACCCATCGTGCATAAATGCACCCTACCAGCCGATGCGCCAGAAGCCTCGTGGATACTGGCTCTGCGGCATGCCACTGCCACGAAGCAAGCGGGGCGTGCCTGTCAGGCCGATCAACCTTTCGCTTCCATCGCTCGCTTATGCGCCATTAATCCCATCAGCCTACGATCGCGCCATTTCGAGCGCGCGCCGATATCGCTCACTTGCATATATTGGCGCCGCTCTTTTTCGATTTTCGCGAGTAATTCGTCGCTCCACGGCCGCGCGTTGGATTGTTCCGAGCGATCCATTTCATAAATCATCGGGCCGAAGCGACGCGAATAATCGGCGATGCCACCGGGCGCGTTGAGATCCCCTACTTCGAACGGGCCGATGAAAGACCAACGCAAACCTAAACCGTCTTTCAAGCACTTATCCAAATCTTCGACGCCGACATAGCCGTCGTCCACCAGACGATAGGCTTCCGCCATCAACGCCCATTGCAAGCGATTCAGAATAAATCCCTGCGTTTCTTTATTCATCATGATCGGTTTTTGCCCGACCGCTTCCATGAGATCGTAGGTGCGTTTCGCGACGTCGGGCGCGGTAAATGCCGCAGGCGAAACTTCCACCAGCGGAATCAAATAAGGTGGATTGACCGGATGCGCAACCAAGCAACGATGCCGGCCTTTAACTTCAGTCGCGAAAGCCGACGTCATAAACGTCGACGTCGAGCTGGCGAGAATCGTATTCGGCGCAGC
>JANNMV010000632.1:0-1521 GCA_031398205.1 Pseudomonadota bacterium
CCCATTGCGGTACTCAGAGGCATGGGGAAAAATCTGTCTGTGTGCGGCTCATAGCCTGCAGTATACCGATCCGTCGCGGTAGAATGAATGAAACTTAGCTGAGTAGGATCGATGAAAATTCTGCTGCTGCAAGGCGCAAACATGACCTACCTCGGTAGCCGTCAACCAGAAATTTACGGCACGACGACGGCGGCAGAACTCGATGGGAGGTTGTTGGCGTACGCGAAAGAAAATAGTTTCGAGTTGGAAATTTTCTACAGCAATATCGAAGGCGAAGCGATCAATCGCTTATACCGCGCAGTGGACGAAGGCTTCGATGGTTTAGTCATGAACCCGGCGGGCTTCGGCTATGCGGGCTACGCGCTGAAGGATTGTCTCGCGGCATTGCCATTCCCGTACATTGAAGTGCATATGACTAACATCGAGAAACGTGACATCCGACCGATAACGCGAGGTGTGGCGAAAGGCGTGATTTTCGGATTTGGGATTCAGTCTTACTTTTTTGGGCTGGATGCCATGTGCAGTTTGTTAACGAATCGTTCGCCGTAAAATTTTCTGGGGCGTCAATGCCCCATCCCCACCTTAGTCCTCCCCTTGAATGGGAGGAAATAGTTTGGCGTTGTCGCTCGCCAATACGGGAAACTCAACTTTTTTGGCGCCACCGCGAAACGTCGGCGCAATTGGCGTATGCAGTGCCGGAACTTGTCGCCCACCGACGGTTAACGTACGCGCAAATAATCCACGCCCGACAAAATGAGGATCTTGCGTCGCCTCCTCAATCGACTTCACGATGCAACAGCAAATATCTTTTCCTTCGAAGCGCGCTTCCCACACCGCCGCCGTGTCCGTTGCGATGATGGCCGCAACGCCTCGCTTGGTCGCCGCGACATCGATAAGATCATCGCGCAACGATTTTTCCAAACCGATCAACTCGCAAAAATTCTCCCAAAACTTCTGTTCCAGCGGCGCGGCGGCGACGAACTTATTATCGGCGGTGCGATAGATTTGATAGCGCGGACTGCCGCCCGCAATTCGGCCACCGCCCGGTGTCGGCCATATTCCGGTTGCAAAGCCCTCGCCCATGGCCCAATACAAAAACGTGAACATGTTGTCACTCATTGATACATCGATTTTGCAGCCTTCGCCAGTTTGGTCGCGTTGGCGCAACGCGAGCAACACATTCATGACAGCCGGATAAGCGCCGCCGGCAATGTCCGCAATCAACGCCGGCGGGACGACCGGCGCGCCGGTGCTGTCGGCAGCGATCGCAAGCAAACCCGATTCGGCGATGTAATTTAAATCGTGGGCGGCGACTTGCGCCTTCGAACCGGTTTGGCCATAGCCGGTAATTGAGCAATAAATGATGCGCGGATTAATCGCCTTTAGCGCCTCGTAACCCAAACCCAAACGATCCATCACGCCGGGGCGGAATTGTTCGATCACGATGTCGGCGCTTGCGATTAACGGTTTGAGTTTTTCGATCGAACCCGGGGCTTTCAAATCGATTGCGAGGCTGCGTTT
>JANNMV010000661.1:0-4170 GCA_031398205.1 Pseudomonadota bacterium
GTGTTTCAGCAACGCCAAAAACGTGTGCGCCAACACCTCGTCGGAACCATTGCCGACAAAAACCTGATCTGCCGTAACACCGTGAAAATTCGCAATCGCGCGCTTGAGTTTGTCGCTGGTCGGATCGGGATAAAGGCGCAAGTTATCGCCGATTTCAGCTTGTAGCGCCGCCAACACCTTGGGGCTCGGTCCATAGGGATTTTCGTTGGTGTTGAGCTTAATTAGGTTGGCGACTTTGGGCTGCTCGCCGGGCACATAGGGAGTCAGGCGCTGAACGACGGCGCTCCAGTAACGGCTCATGACTTAAAACGCATTTCCGCCGCGCGGGCGTGGGCCGGCAACCCCTCGCCGTTCGCGAGAATCGACGCGATGCTGCCCAGGTTTTGGGCGCCCGCTTGCGACACGTTGATAATGCTGGTGCGCTTCTGAAAATCGTACACACCGAGCGGCGACGAGACGCGCGCGCTGCGTGAAGTCGGCAACACGTGGTTCGGCCCGGCGCAATAATCGCCCAAGGATTCCGAGCTAAAGCGGCCCATGAAAATCGCGCCTGCGTGTTTTATTCTTGCCGTCCATTGCTCGGGATTGTCCACCGACAATTCCAAATGTTCCGGCGCGATTTCGTTGGCGATGGCGCAAGCTTCGTCGAGATCGCGCACCTGAATCAACGCGCCGCGATTGGCTAACGACGCGGCGATGACGGTTTTGCGGGGCATGGTCGGAATGAGTTTTTCGATGCTCTGCGCCACACGCTCGATGAAGTCGGCATCGGGGCAAAGTAAAATCGCCTGGGCGATTTCGTCGTGCTCGGCTTGGGAAAACAAATCCATGGCGATCCAATCGGGATCGGTGTTGCCGTCGCAAATCACCAGGATTTCCGATGGTCCCGCGACCATATCGATGCCGACCACGCCGAACACGCGGCGCTTGGCGGCGGCCACATAGGCGTTGCCAGGCCCACAAATCTTGTCGACTTGCGCAATCGTCTGCGTGCCGTAGGCCAACGCCGCGACTGCTTGCGCGCCGCCGATGGTGAAGACGCGATCGACTCCGCCGATAGCCGCAGCGGCGAGCACCAAGGGATTGCGCTCGCCATGCGGCGTGGGCGTAGTCAATATCAATTCGCCCACGCCCGCGACTTTCGCGGGAATGACATTCATCAACAACGACGACGGATACGCCGCCTTACCGCCGGGCACATAGAGCCCGACGCGATCAAGCGCCGTGACTTGCTGACCCAGCACCGTGCCATCCGCTTCAGTGAATTGCCACGAGCCGATTTTCTGTTTTTCGTGATAAATGCGAATCCGATTCGCAGCTTGTTCCAACGCATCGCGTTGTGCAGAGGAAATCGCCGCGAGCGCTACTTTTAATTCATTTTGAGATAGCTCAAGATCAGCCATGGATGCGGCTTTCAGGCCATCGAATCGCGCCGTGTAGTCGATCACCGCGGCATCGCCGCGATGCCGCACGTCTTGGCAAATTGCGGCGACGGTCGAATCGATTGTTTCGTCTTGTGCGCCTTCGAACGCGGTCAACTGCGCGAGTTGCGTCCTAAAATCTTTATCGGTACTGCTGAGGCGTCTGATCACAACCACGTCAAACCACTGCCTTCGCGAACGCATTGATGATCGGTTGCAGCAAGCTGCGTTTCAGCTTGAGCGCCGCGCGGTTCACAATCAACCGCGAGCTAATCGGCATGATCTCTTCGACCGCGACGAGATTGTTTGCCTTCAATGTGCTGCCGGTGCTCACAAGATCGACAATGGCATCCGCAAGCCCTACCAGCGGCCCCAACTCCATCGAGCCATAGAGTTTGATCAGATCGACGTGCATGCCCTTGGCGGCGAAGTGTTCGCGCGCCACTTCCATGTATTTGGTGACCACTTTTAACCGTGCGCCGCGACGGACGACGCCCGCGTAGTCGAAACCGGCGCGGGTCGCGACCATCATTTTGCAGCGCGCGATGTTCAGATCCAACGGTTGATAAAGTCCCGCGCCGCCGTGTTCGAGCAATACATCTTTCCCGGCGATACCAAGGTCTGCGGCGCCGTATTGAACGTAGGTTGGGACATCGCTCGCGCGAACAATAATGAGCCGCACGTCGGCACGCCCGGCGCCGATGATGAGTTTGCGCGAACGCTCGGGATCTTCTTCGGCCTTGAGGCCCGCAGCGGCGAGCAGGGGCGCGGTCTCGTCAAAAATTCGGCCCTTGGAGAGCGCAATGGTGACGCCGGTAAAGCCGTTCGCCGACGACGGGGCGGCGTTTCCCTCTGATACGGTGTTCATGCGGAAGCTGCGAATTAAAGAGCTATTTTACACGTTCGATTTGCGCGCCGAGTTGGCTGAGCTTTTGTTCGATGTGTTCGTAGCCGCGGTCGAGATGGTAAATACGCTCAATAATAGTGTAGCCGTGGGCGATCAATCCGGCGATAACGAGCGATGCCGACGCACGTAAATCCGTCGCCATCACCGTCGCGCCTTCGAGCTTCGGCACGCCGCGCACGATGGCGGCGTTGCCTTCAATGTCGATCTTTGCACCGAGCCGCCGCAGTTCTTGCACGTGCATGTAGCGGTTCTCGAAAATCGTTTCGGTGATCACCGTGGTGCCGTCGGCGACACTGTTCATCGCCATGAATTGCGCTTGCATGTCCGTTGGGAACGCCGGATAGGGCGCCGTTCGCAGACTCACGCCGTGATTCGGTCCGCGCATGGAAAGCTTGATGAAATCACTGCCACGTTCGATTTTCGCGTTCGCTTCTTCGAGCTTGTCGAGCACGGATTCGAGAATGTCGCTGCGCGTATTGGTCGCGACGATTTCACCGCCGGTGGCGGCCGCTGCGACCAAAAATGTGCCGGTCTCGATGCGATCCGGCATGATGCTGTGGGCCGCGCCGACCAGCCGGCTCACGCCTTGAATCGAAATTACGTCGGTGCCATGGCCTTTGATTTTCGCACCCATGGCGATCAGGCAATTAGCGAGATCAACGACTTCCGGCTCGCGCGCGGAATTCTCCAACGTGGTCACGCCGTCCGCCAAGGTTGCCGCCATCATTAGATTTTCCGTGCCGGTGACGGTGACTTTATCCATGAAAATGCGCGCGCCCTTGAGCCGAGCGGCTTTGGCAATAATGTAGCCGTGGTCGATGTGAACTTCCGCGCCCATGGCTTGCAAACCCTTGACGTGCAAATCCACCGGCCGCTCGCCGATCGCGCAGCCGCCGGGTAGCGAGACGCGCGCCTGGCCGAAGCGCGCGATCATCGGCCCCAACATCAAAATCGACGCGCGCATGGTTTTGACTAAATCGTAATGCGCTTCGAGGTGAGTAACGTTCGCCGCCTCAAGCTCGACGCCGAATTCGGCGTCCTGCGCCACGGTCACGCCGGTCTGCCGCAGTATTTTAAGCATAGTGGCGACGTCGGCGAGATCGGGCACGTTGCGCAGGCGCAACGGCTCGCGTGTCAACAGCGCCGCGCACAGGATCGGCAACGCCGCATTCTTAGCGCCGGAAATTTGCACTTCGCCTTTCAGCGGCTTGCCGCCGGTCAATTTGATTTTGTCCATGATTACGGTTTGGCCGACGCCCACTGTTCCGGCGTTAGCGTCTGCATGGATAGCGCGTGAATCTCCTCGCGCATGCGATCGCCGAGCGCTTTGTAGACGATCCGATGTTGCTGCACTTTATTTTTCCCGCTGAACGCGGCGCTGACGATCACGGCTTCAAAGTGCGCGCCATCGCCAGAGACTTCGACGTGATCGCAAGCGAGGCCATCGGCGATGTATTTCTTAACTTGTTCGGGTGTAACCATAAATAAAACCTTAAGCGTGTGGATTGTGAAAAAGCATCGCGCCAGGAGCCGCTTAGATATTGGTTCGTGGCCATGCATGCCTGGAACGCCGCTCTGGGACTGGGTGACCTAGGGCCATTGTCTGTCAGGGCATCAATGCCGCAGTTTGTATCCCGATCGAATCATCAAGAACGTAGAGAATGATAAGGCCAGGAAGGTCGCGCCGACAACTGCAAGACTCACCCAGGGCGAAATATCTGATTGGCCGAAGAAGCCGTAGCGGAAGCCGTCGATGGTGTAGAAGAACGGATTGAGGTGCGACAGCTTTTGCCAAAACTCCGGCAGGCTGTGAATCGAATAGAACACACCGCTTAGGAACGT
>JANNMV010000665.1:0-2490 GCA_031398205.1 Pseudomonadota bacterium
GTCGGCGCCGGCGTCGTGGCGAAAATTATTGAGTGATTGGAAAAACTAAATGGCAACTGCAATTCCGCATCAGAAAATTCGCATTCGTCTTAAGGCATTTGACTATCGTTTGATCGATCAGTCAGCCCTAGAAATAGTCGAAACGGCCAAGCGCACCGGAGCAGTTGTCAAAGGCCCCGTGCCTTTGCCTACTCGTATCGAGCGTTTTGATGTCTTACGTTCGCCGCACGTGAATAAAACGTCGCGTGACCAGTTTGAAATTCGCACCCATTTGCGTTTGATGGACATTGTCGATCCAACTGACAAAACCGTCGATGCATTGATGAAACTCGATTTGCCCGCAGGTGTGGACGTCGAAATTAAGCTGTAAAATTTGCTAAGAGGACGGATTACCGTCCCTAAATTAAGCGCCGATCAATTGTAATCGGCACCTATAAAAAGGGTAAGAAGATGAGCTTAGGATTAGTCGGCCGCAAGGTGGGCATGACACGCATTTTCACTGACGATGGCAGCGCTGTTCCAGTCACAGTCCTCGACGTTTCAAACAATCGAGTCACGCAAGTTAAAACACCAGAAGTGGATGGCTATTCGGCCGTTCAAGTGGCATTTGGGGTGCGTGGCGTCAATCGCGTCACCAAGGCGCAAGCGGGGCATTTTGCCCGTGCGGGCGTTGAAGCCGGATCGGTACTCGGGGAATTCACACCGTCAACCGAGCAATTGACGCTGTTAAAGCCCAGTTCAGTCATCGCGCTGGATATTTTCAAGGTCGGTCAAATGGTGGATGTCACAGGTGTGACGCAAGGTAAAGGTTTCGCCGGAACGATCAAGCGTTACAACTTTGCCTCCGGCCGTGCCAGCCACGGTAACTCACGTTCGCACAATGTTCCTGGTTCCATCGGTATGGCGCAGGATCCGGGCCGAGTGTTCCCCGGTAAACGAATGTCAGGTCACATGGGCGCAGTCAAGCGGACTACACAAAATCTTGAGATTGTGCGTATTGACGCGCAACGCCAATTGCTTTTAGTGAAAGGCGCTGTGCCCGGTTCCAAAGGCGGCCACGTTGTCGTGCATCCTGCCGTGAAAGCGGGGGCATAATGGAGCTTAAGTTGATTAACGATAAAGGTGAGGCGATTTCCAACCTTGCTGCTTCCGACGATTTGTTCGGGCGGGAGTTTAATGAGGCGCTGATTCACCAGGTTGTAACGGCCTATCAAGCCAATGCACGCCTCGGAACTCGCGCGCAGAAGGGGCGCAGCGAAGTGGCTAAATCCACCCGCAAGCCCTGGCGCCAAAAGGGTACTGGCCGAGCTCGTGCGGGTATGGCCTCCAGTCCGCTGTGGCGTGGTGGCGGTAAGATTTTTCCCAACAGTCCAGACGAAAACTTTAGCCACAAGCTTAATAAGAAAATGTATCGTGCCGGTATGTGTTCGATACTGTCGCAGTTGGTTCGCGAGGGTCGTTTATCCGTGGTCGACAGCCTCAATCTCGATACGCCGAAGACTAAGCAATTGTCGCAAAAGCTGAAGGGCATGGGGATGGACAATGTCCTGATTATCACCGGCCAGATCGACGAAAATCTTTTCTTGTCCGCACGGAATCTGCCAAACGTGCTGGTGCTCGAAGTGGGCCACGCCGATCCAGTTAATTTAGTACGTTACGAAAAAGTCTTGATGACTCGCGACGCTGTCAAGAAGATGGAAGAGGTAATGGTATGACCACCCAACCGACTCAAGAACGATTGACGCAAATTCTTGCGGCCCCAGTGATTTCCGAGAAGAGCACCTATGTTGCCGACAAGTTCAATCAAGTCATTTTTGAAGTGATACCCGATGCGACTAAGCCAGAGATCAAGGCCGCAGTTGAATTGATGTTTAAAGTTGAAGTTACTGGCGTACGCGTATCAAACACGATGGGTAAGACTAAGCGCTTCGGCCGTTACATCGGTAAGCGTGGCGATACAAAGCGCGCCTATGTTTCGATTAAGCACGGCCAAGAAATTAACTTTACCGGTGAATAGAGGATAACTATGGCACTCGTCAAACTCAAACCTACTTCACCTGGCCGTCGCGCCGTCATTCGTGTCGTCACGCCGGGCTTGCACAAGGGCGCGCCGTTTGCCGCATTGGTCGAAAGTCAAACCCGCGGATCTGGCCGTAATAACAACGGCCACATCACGACGCGCCATAAGGGCGGCGGGCACAAGCAACACTATCGCATGATTGATTTTCGTCGCGACAAAGACGGCATCATCGCCAAAGTCGAGCGCATTGAGCACGATCCGAATCGCACCGCCCATATCGCGCTGCTATGCTATCGCGATGGCGAACGCCGTTACATCATTGCGCCCAAAGGCGTTGCTGTCGGCATGGAGTTGGTGAGCGGCCCGGAAGCGCCAATCAAACCCGGTAACGCCTTGCCGTTGCGCAACATTCCCGTCGGTACAACCGTGCATTGTATTGAAATGCTACCGGGCAAAGGTGCGCAACTCGC
>JANNMV010000677.1:0-2746 GCA_031398205.1 Pseudomonadota bacterium
AGGCCGCTCGCTGCGCTTTGAGCATGGAAAATTCAACGCGTTGATCGGCCTGCTGCAAACCTGCGTTTTTTTTCTGCTGACCTCATGGGCGGTGTTGCATGCCGGCGCGGGCAAGACCTCGGTGCTGGTATTCATCATGCCGTTTTGGACCTTGCTCCTCGCCTGGATTTTTCTTGGCGAGCGCATTCAGGGATTGCAATGGCTCGCCGTGGCACTGGCCGTCGCTGGGCTGGTGTTGATTCTCTCACCATGGAAATTTCACGGCAGCTTGTTCAGCAGCCTGCTCGGCGTGAGCGCCGGAATTATTTGGGCCATCACGTCGATTTTGATCAAGCGCTACAGCAAAGATCATGCGCTCGACGTGTTTTCCATGACGGCCTGGCAACTCGTCATCGGCGCCGTGCCGCTCATCGCGGTGGCCTGGGCCGTGCCTGCGCCGCCGATACAATGGAGTTGGGTGCTCATCGCGTGTTTGTTTTTCAGCGGCTTCGTCGCGACGGCATTGGGCTGGGTGATTTGGCTGTACATTTTAGACGTGCTTCCGGCGGGCACGGCGAGCTTAAGCACCTTGGCGATTCCCGTCATTACCGTCGTCGGCGCCGCGATTCAACTCGGGGAGTATCCCGAGCCCCACGAGATTCAAGGCATGCTGCTCATCGCCGCTGCGCTCGCGCTGTTGTCGTATCTTGGCGTGCGCCAACATCGCAAAGACGATCCGCTATTAGGACGGGAATAGGCCTGGGAGCCAATATTGGCGCGGCGCTACAGGCATCGATAACCGCTCCGTTTGTCATTGCGAGGGGCGCAGCGACGAAGCAATCTCAATTATACCGCTGCGAAAAACGAGATTGCTTCGTCGCAGACTACGCTCCTCGCAATGACAGTGTTGCGGTTTTACATGCACGCGGGTAACTGTAAAGCTTGCAAGGTCTCGCCGTTATCTCGCCGCTGCACGAACGCCGCGATGCCGAGGTCTTTCAATTTCCAGTCCGATTGCACCGCGACCGATTGCTTAATCTCTAGCTTGCCTTGGCGATCGAATTTTAGCGGGCCGATCAATTCACGCACGACATAATCGTGTTCCAGT
This sequence comes from Pseudomonadota bacterium, assembly GCA_031398205.1. Classification (GTDB taxonomy): domain Bacteria; phylum Pseudomonadota; class Gammaproteobacteria; order Burkholderiales; family JALYOK01; genus JALYOK01. The sequence goes on from JANNMV010000677.1 coordinate 1,088, forward strand.
TTCACGCCGCGATTCTCACCGGCCTTGACATTGCTGGAGAGTTTATTCTCGTACACGGCGAGATAGGCTTGCGCATCGTCCGATGGATTGGCGAGGCTGGCGGACGCGCTTAAGCCAAGCGAACTTGTGGAGGTATCGAGCTCTAAGCCAATATCGGCGCGGGGTTTGGCGGTGTTGATGTCTTTCAGCGTGGCGTTGAGTTTGACGTTGCTAAAGGCCAGGCGAATGTCTTTGCCGTTGACGAACACTTGCGGTGTATACACCGTGCCCGAACCGTTGGCGCGCGCCAGTCCGCGATGGCGGCCGCTGAATTCCTTTTTGGCAAAGCGGTCAGCCCAGCCGATGTAATCCCAGTAGTCAACATGGAAAGCGAGCGGAACGATTTGATTGGCCTTGTAGCCGCCCGGCGCGAGACTGCTGATCCACTTATCGGCGGGCGGGCAACTGCTACAGCCTTCGGAGGTGTAAAGCTCCAATACCGCCGCGGTTTCGTTGCCGCTCTTGGCGCTGCATTGGCCCGCGGCAAAAATGTTCGCGGAAATTAACGAAACAAATAAAGTAACGACAGCGATGTTTACGGTGTTAGGCATGGCGACCTCCGAATGAGTTGGAGGTTAGTCGCGGAAGTTATTTCTTGCTTACCGGGGCTAAGTTACCTTCGACGTCGTCCCCGCGAAGGCGGGGACCCAGTGACTTTTACGAACGACACTGGATTCCCGCCTTCGCGGGAATGACCGTAGCGGCGCAAATGGAAATTTATTCCCCGTCAGGCGTGGCGCTGATTTTATGGATCGACAAATCAGCGCCGATAAATTCTTCCTCTTGATCCAGGCGTATCCCGACCAGCGCTTTGATGCCGCCATAGACGATCAGTCCACCAGCCACCGCGATCGCGATGCCCATCAGCGTGCCGACGAGTTGCGACATGAAGCTGACGCCGCCAAGGCCTCCCAGCGCCTTGCTGCCGAAGATACCGCAGGCGATGCCGCCGAGGGCGCCACACAGGCCATGCAGCGGCCACACGCCGAGCACGTCATCGATCTTCCATTTGTTTTGCGTTAGGGTGAACATGTAGACGAACATGGCGCCGGCGATGCCGCCCGTGGCCAACGCGCCGAGCGGATGCATGACGTCGGAGCCGGCGCAAACGGCAACCAGGCCGGCCAGCGGGCCGTTGTGCACGAAGCCCGGATCGTTCTTGCCCGCGGCAAGTGCGGCGAGCGTGCCGCCGACCATGGCCATCAGCGAATTCACCGCGACTAAGCCGGACACTTTGTCGATGGTTTGCGCCGACATGACGTTAAAGCCAAACCAGCCTACGGCCAAGGTCCATGCGCCAACGGCGAGGAAGGGAATGCTCGAAGGCGGATGGGCCGAGATGCGGCCATCCTTGGTGTAGCGGCCATGGCGCGCGCCGAGAAGAATCACCGCGACCAGCGCGATCCAACCGCCGACCGCATGAACCACAACGGAGCCGGCGAAATCGTGGAATGGCGCGCCGAATGTGGCCGTTAGCCAAGCCTGAATGCCGTAGTGATTGTTCCAGGCAATGCCTTCGAAGAACGGATAAACAAAGCCGACCAGCAGAAATGATGCCGCCAACTGCGGATAAAATTTGGCGCGCTCGGCAATACCGCCGGAGACGATGGCGGGAATCGC
>JANNMV010000145.1:0-2271 GCA_031398205.1 Pseudomonadota bacterium
ATACGCGCAACGCGCGCCTGGCCCGACCAATAGACTAAGCGGCCGAGTCCGCGCCCTATGGCGCTAATCACCGAAAACGGGAGAAAATGGATCAACCAGAGAAACGCAACGCCCAGCCGCAGCATGAAAAATATTTCTTTCGAACGAGTGTTCGCGTGAAAAAGTGGTTAGTGTATCGGGAAACTGTATTGACTGTTTTTGAATTCTTGCAACGCTGGCCCTCACCCTAGCCCTCTCCCAGAGGGAGAGGGGAATTAAATCCTTCTCCCTCTGGGAGAAGGGTAGGGATGAGGGCGCAGCGTCGCCATCGCCACCATCGATAAAAATGATCACGAACACGCAATGAAAATTTATGAAGTTGGCGGCGCCGTGCGTGATGAGTTGCTCGGCCTGCCGGTGAAAGATCGAGACTATGTCGTCGTCGGCGCTACGCCGGAGGAGATGACACGCCTGGGTTATCGGCCCGTCGGCAAGGACTTTCCGGTGTTCCTCCATCCGCAAAGCCATGATGAATATGCCCTCGCCCGCACGGAACGCAAAACCGCGCGCGGCTATCGCGGCTTTCAGGTTTACGCTGCGCCGGACGTGACGTTGGAGGACGATCTGCGCCGCCGCGACCTGACCATCAACGCCATGGCGCGCGACGCGCAAGGCCAACTCATCGACCCCCACGGTGGCGCGCGCGATTTGCGCGCAAAAGTTCTACGCCATGTGAGCGAGGCGTTCGCCGAGGATCCGGTGCGCATCTTGCGCGTAGCGCGCTTTGCCGCGCGCTATGGCGAATTCTCGATTGCGCCGGAAACCCTCGCGCTGATGCAAGCCATGGCGGCGAATGGAGAAGTTGATGCGCTGGTAGCCGAGCGCGTGTGGCAGGAGTTGGCGAAGGGCTTGATGGAGGCCAAGCCGTCGCGCCTGTTCGAGGTGCTGATAGAGGCACACGCGTTAAATCGTATCGTGCCGGAGTTTGCGACGCTGCATCCCAGCCACGCCGCACTCCAAAATCTCGATGCCGCGGCGCGCGATGGCGCGCCACTCGCCGTTCGCTACGCGACGCTGGCCGCAACGATCGACAGCCGCAGACGACCGCCCAGCGCGGCGCACCCGCCTGATGCCGCCAACACGCCGGTCCTTGCCGTGTCGCAGCGATTGCGCGTGCCAAGCGATTGCGCCGATCTGGCGAGACTTACATTGCGCTGGATCGCCGCAGTAGAACAGGCGCAAACCCTGGCGCCGCAAGCCTTGCTGGAACTGCTGATCGGCGCCGACGGATTGCGCCGGCCGCAACGCTTTCGCGATTTGTTGAGCGTCTGCGGCTATGTCAGCGGTGCACAAACCGCGCCTGAAATTTCCTACTTGATCCAGGCCCAGACCGCGCTCGTCTCACTCGACACGAAAAGCGTGGTCGCCAACGCTCAATCTAGCGCGGAAATTCCGGCGTTGATTCACGCGGCACAACTCGCCGCGATTAAGGATTTTATTGAAACGAAACGCGCCTAAGCCGCATTGCAATTTCATGTGGTTCTTGTATATTTCTCTCATCAGTACAATCACTTCCATAGCGTTGCATATGAAAAGCCACGATAAAGGCAAAGAACCCGTTGACCGGAAATACGTTTGCGCCCTTGAGAAGCAGTTCCCGCGTGTTGTCGACAAAATCCTACTGATGTGGGGCACGAAGGAGTTTGCGGAATTCCTCGCAACTTTAATGCTTGATAATCGCGGCGACCGTCAAGGCTTTCCGTTCGAGGTGATCGAGGAGTTGATGTTCCTCCAAGAAATTCACGACTACCGCCTAGGCAAGCGAACCACCGTCACCAAAGAAGGCTATCGGATCGGATAGCTTTATCGGCACCCTACCCTAACGCGTTGTAATCCAGTAACATTGCTGCGGACAGACTCGCTGGGAGTCGAATGAATTCGCCCATGGCAAAAGATACTCACCTTTCTGAACTTGAAAAAAATTTTCCACGCATCGTGGAAGAATTCGTCAAACGTTGGCATACGCCGATGTTTGAACCCTATTGCTATCAACTGATCGTCGATGAACGCGGCAGCCGCAAAGGCTTTCCCGCAGAAGCGTTCGCGGAAATTTTGACGTTATATTGGTTAGATCTGAATCTGACCAACTTCAATCCGCAGAGCGCATTCGTCCCCCTGAGCCAAAACCAAAGACGATGATCGATCTTTATACCTGGACAACGCCGAACTGACGAAAAGTTTCCATCATGCTGGAAGAGTGCGGCCTGCCCTACAACGTCCACAAAATCGACA
>JANNMV010000147.1:0-3463 GCA_031398205.1 Pseudomonadota bacterium
GTCTCTAGAACAAGGGCTGATCGCGGAAAGCTACGAGGTCGTCGTCTTGCGGGACCAGAACATGGGAGATGGTGATCCGTCCGATTTCGACTACCGCGAGGTAAAGACCGACGCAGACGCGATCATTCATGTTCTGGTAAAGCAGGCGGGCGTCAGTTCCCCAATACGAACTACAGACTATAAACCGCAACTCAACGTGGACGTACGGCTTATTTCCGCGCAAGATCAGAGCGAGATTGATGATTGGAGCGTCGACTATGGCGCGGATGCCAGCAAGTTGGATTACGGGAATATTCCTGCCGATGCTAGGTATGCCTGGGGAACCTATGGAATCCTAATGGAGAAACTACCGGAAGTAATCGATGGTTTGCAGCAAGGCGCGAAATTAATGGGCAAGCATATTGCCAAAACAGTGCGCGAACGCAAGCTGTAGCGGACCGCGTGCACGATGCGCACCCTAACCATGCACCGCCACGAGCCACACCCAGCTTGCCTCGTGGCACTGCCTGGTCTGAGAGCCGCACTGGAATTGCCGTCCAGGCCGATGTTCTTTAAATCGTGACTAAACTCAAATCACACCAACACAACAATGAAAACCACCAGAACACCAAAATCCATTCATCCGGCTGGCTATGATCGAGTTATCAACCGAGGCTGGATCGCTACGCTGGTTATGACCCTGACTCTAGCGTTAATGCTCAGCACCAGCGGCTTCCAAACTTATTGGAGCAAAGAACGCCGCCTCATTGCGGCTGCGGACGAGATCGTTGTTGCACTTAAGGCGTATAGCAACGCCTCACCCGGCACAGCGAAAGAATTCCCGCTCGAACTTACCGACCTCATGCGTGACCCGCGCATGCTTGCCAATAAGAGTTATTTACGGGTACTGCCCGTCGATCCGATCAACCAAAAGAGTTATTTACGGGTACTGCCCGTCGATCCGATCAACCAAAAGCAAGATTGGGGCGTGGTGCGCAACAAGGACCATCAAGTGATCGGCGTGCACAGCTTATCGAACGACGCGCCGACGCTGTTCGCGACACTCTTTTCCTTTCGCGGTGGCGAGAAGTATTCGGATTGGAAATTTTTAGCGGAGTAACGCAGGCTATAAGGCTGACCTTGAGTTAAGCTACCTTCGATAAAAATCACGACCAATGGCTCCCGTTAACAATAGCAGCAAAGGAGAATTAAAGTGATAGAACGTATCGATATCTGCATCGTCGCGACACTGTTCTTGGTGGGTTGTGGTGGCGGGGGCGGCGGAAGTAATTCCGGTGCAGTGGTATCGACGTAGGCCTTCAACGTAAAAACCGCGGGGGCGAGCTACATCTCCATGCCCCATTCCTACAACTTCACCGGCCCCGGCGCCATCGACGGCACACGGATCACCATCGCCGGGACAGGGAAGTTAAGCGTGCTTACCTCCGGCACGTTCGAAGGCCAAATCGCCTTGCAACAAACCCAGACGACAAATTTAACCGTTACCGGAAATGGCGCGTCAGTGGTATAGCAGTGGTGCATAAGGAAAGTAGATACGGTTCATTTCGGCGCTTGAGTTGCGAGTATCCCAATGATTGTGTCACAATGAGTCTTATGAAAACTATTTCACTCCGCGAACTCCACGAAAGCACCGGCACATGGGTTCGTGAAGCGGCCCGCATTGGGGCGCTTGTCATTACCGATCGCGGCAAGCCTGTGGCTCGCTTAGAAGCGGTCACGGCCGCTTTGCAAATCAATCCATTTCTCACCCGCAAGCTGCGGCCCGGTTACGCCAAATTACGCGGTAAGCTCGGTGGTGGTAGCGAGAGTACGCAGCTCGTTTCTGAAGACCGGGACACGCGATAAACATTCGGGCTAGCATGGCGTGAGTTATTTCGATTCCGCTTTTATCGCAAAATTCTATCTTGATGAACTCGAAAGTGATGAAGTACGCGCGCTGGCCGAACGCTTAGGACGGGTTTGCTGCAATGTATTCGGCCGACTTGAAGTCGCAAGTGTATTTCATCGTAAGTGGCGCGAAGCCGCCTTCGGCGAGGCTGCATTGAAAGAACTGGGCGCTCAATTTGACGAGGATTGCGCGGCGGGCCTATGGACCTGGTTGCCCATTAGTCCGGACTTAATTGAAGTGGCAAGCAAAGCGATAGTGCGATTACCCAAGACGACGTTTCTTCGCTCCGCCGATGCACTCCATCTAGTATCGGCTCGAGAGCATGGGATCAAGGAAATTTACTCAACCGACCGGCATTTGATCGCGGCGGCGAAACACTTTGGCGTCAAAGCAATGGGCGTCTAACGTGATCTTCTGATCTACGGCACTTACAATGGACTCTAGGCCAGCCCACTTCGGCGACTATACGAGTCACACCTTGTCTCATGGCAATGGCGTGATGCGCATGGACGAGCTTGCCGCGTTGGATATTCCGGCAAACCAAACCATCAAGCTTGAACCGAACAACATGCACTTCATGCTCAACGATTTGAAAGCGCCGCTGGTTGCCGGCAATGATGCGACGCTGTCATTTACATTTGAGTTGGCAGATAAAACGACATTGCAATTGAATGCGCTGGCGGAAATTCGGGCGCAGTAAGATGGCCTGAGAACCAGTGCTGGAGCGGCGTTGCAGGCACTAATGGATGTGGTTGGTAGGGTGGATCAAGCGTAGCGGATCCACCGAGGCGAACTTCGTTCGCCGGCTTTTATGAGGTGTTGGTGGATCGGCCGCGCTTGATCCACCCTACAAGACCCAATAAAAAACAGCACTACGCCTTCATTCAGACAATGGTTCGCCGCTCACCTGCCGGTATAATATTGAATTCGCTCTTGCCCTTGAAATCATGAAGAACATTCTGCCCCTACTATTTTTGATCGCGCCGGCCTTGACGTTCGCGGCTAAGCCTGCGGCCAAACTCGAACCCAAACCTGACGCAGTCGCGTCGCAACCTGCCGCGGCGGTGGCGTTTGGTGCGCTGAATGTCGCGGCCAAATCTTTCGTGTTGCGGGATTTTCAGAGTGGGCAAATTCTTGTCAGCCAAAGTCCGGATCTCAAGGTCGAACCGGCGTCGCTGACAAAATTGATGACGGCGTATCTCGCGTTCAAAAATATCAAAGAAAAGCGCTTGGCGGAAGACCAAGCGCTGCCGGTGTCGGAAAAAGCGTGGAAGGCCATTGGCTCCCGCATGTTCATTGATCTCAAGGTGCCGGTCACCGTCAGCGAGTTGTTACGCGGTATGATTATTCAATCGGGTAACGACGCCAGCATTGCGCTCGCCGAAGCGATGGGCGGCAGCGAAGAGGCCTTCGCTGAATTGATGAATAAAGAAGCCGCGCGCCTGGGCATGAAAAATTCGCGCGGGTTCGAAGGCGCGATCCACCGGATGCTGCGCAACCAGACGACATCGTTCATCCGGCTGGGTCAGGCGACCGAACGCGTCGATGACACCGCGCGCCTGCTCGACGTGAAAT
>JANNMV010000285.1:0-1715 GCA_031398205.1 Pseudomonadota bacterium
GATAATACCAGCCAATAGTTTCGGGTCGATACCCAGTGAAGCGCCCAGATTCATCGCTTCGGCGACGCCGATCATGGAAATCGCCAATAACATGTTGTTGCAAATCTTCGCGACTTGGCCGGTGCCTTCCGCGCCGCAATGTACGATGTTCTTTCCCATTTTTTCCAAGATTGGTTTCGCGGTTTCGAACGCGCTTTTGTCACCCCCAACCATAAACGTCAGCGTGGCTGCTTCCGCGCCGACCGTGCCACCGGAAACCGGTGCGTCGAGCATGACGATATTTTTTCGTGCCGCAGAAGCAGCAACTTCGCGTGCCGTGTGCGGATCGATGGTGCTGCAATCGATCAGCAAGGTTCCTGGTTTTACGTTGGCGAGTAACTGTCCTGTGCCCGTATACACCTCGCGGACGTGGGGCGAGGAGGGCAGCATCGTGATGACGACGTCGGCATTTTTCACGGTCTCGGCCACCGATGTGGCCGCAGTTGCGCCTGTGGCGACAACCTTGGCGACCGCGTCTGGAAATACGTCAAACACGGCGAGCGCATGCCCAGCCTTGACAAGATTGCGCGCCATAGGCCCGCCCATATTGCCCAATCCGATGAATCCGATTTTCATTTCGTTCCTGTTGGCGTTAAGTGATCAATTCGAAGGTTGGTCATTGCGAAGGGCGCTTTTTGCGGCGAAGCAATCTCGTATTCCATAACGCCAAACAAATCGAGATTGCTTCGTTCCTCGCGATGACGGCAGAGGTGTTCTTACTTCAAACTGATCGTCGTATTTACACCACTCGGCTTGCTCGATTCATCGAACCAGCGCGCGATGACTGTCTTCGTTTGTGTGTAAAACTGAATCACTTGCTTGCCATAGGGCCCGAGATCGCCGAGCTTCGAGCCGCGCGAACCGGTAAAACTGAAAAACGGCACCGGCACCGGAATCGGCAAGTTCACGCCGATTTGACCGACATCGATTTCATTTTGAAATTTACGTGCCGAGCCGCCGCTCGATGTGAATATCGCCGTGCCATTGCCGTAGGGATTGGCGTTGATCAATTCGATTGCCTCGTCCAACGTATCGACGCTGACGATACTCAACACCGGTCCGAAAATTTCGGTGTCGTAAATACTCATGCTCGGTTTAACGCCGGAAAAAATCGTCGGCCCGACGAAGTTGCCTTGTTCAAAGCCCGTCACGTTGACTTTGCTGCCATCCAGTTCGCACTTCGCGCCTTCGGAAATTCCCTTTTCGATCAAGCCGGTGACTCGCTGTTTCGCTGCTTTGGAAACCAGCGGGCCAACATCGGCGCCTTTCTCGATGCCCGCAGCAACTTTCAGGCTCTTCGCTTTAGCGACTAAATCGGGAATCCACTTATTCGCTTCGCCGACCATCACGCTCACGGAAATCGCCATGCAGCGTTGACCGGCTGCGCCGAAAGCCGCGCCCGCTAAGGCGTTCAGCGATTGCTCCTTGTTCGCATCGGGCATGATTACGCAATGATTTTTTGCGCCCATCATGCTTTGCACGCGCTTGCCGTGTTTGCTGCCGAGGTTGTAGACATGTTCACCGACATGGCACGAACCAACGAACGAAATCGCTTTGATATCCTTGTGCGTACACAACAAATCGACAACGTCCTTGCCACCGTGCACGACATTGAGCACCCCCGGCGGCATGCCCGCCTGGACGGCAAGTTCGGCGAGCAACATCGAGGTCATCGG
>JANNMV010000309.1:0-1967 GCA_031398205.1 Pseudomonadota bacterium
CTGGATGCTCTCGCTAAAAGGCGATCTCCAAGGCGCGGAACAGAACTACCTCGCCTCGCTCGACTGGGCGCGAGCAGCAGGCGAAGTCCTGGGAACTACGCACCTCGACCAGCCTTGCACGGCTGTGGCAATCACAGAGCAAACGCAAAGAGGCACTCGATCTGCTAAAGCCGGTATACGATTGGTTCACCGAAGGCTTCGATACGAAAGATTTGATCGAAGCCAAAGCGCTGCTGGATCAGGTTCGATGAGAACGCTATTGGCTTGTCAACTTTCGCCCGCGTCGGCGAGGATAGCTTTGATCAAGTCGGTCGATAGCCGAAACCCACGGGCGTGCAACGTCTCCACCACAGGGCGGACCGCCAACAACAAACCGTGCCGCTTGGCGCGGACCAGAATGCCGGCGGTTCCCGTAACCGCAAATCCTAAATTCTTCGCGGCCGCCCTTGCGGGCAAATCATCGATTAAGAGAAGGCATGGCGCACGCAAGTTTGACGCCGCACGAAGTATGCTTTCTTCACCGGGATCTAGAAATGTAAATGTCGGTTCTTCCCACTCGCGATTGAGCGGCGTTAACCATTTAGCTCGAAGCGCTTGGAGAATTTCCGCTTCGCCGGGCAACGCTTGCTCTCGGCCCGGCGCCACTTCGGCCAAAACAATCGCGGTGGTTTTAACTTTATCGAACAGGGCCTTCAGTAGCGGAAGTTGGCCGGCGACCCCCAGGGCGATCAGCGGACTCGCATCCGCCAGGACTATTGGGCGAGCCACGCGTCCAAAGTTTCGAGATCTTCACGTAGCGTGGTCAAATCGCCTTTCATGATCGGTAATCCGCGTTGAGACAGGAGCTGCATAAATGTCGCCGGCGCCAGTCGCGCGAGCCTAGCCGCGCGCCCAAGGGCGAGGCTGCCATCGCGATAGAGCGAGATCGCCATCGCCGCGCGCACGCCTTCCTCGGCCAGCACGCCGTCATCAGCCAAGTGAACCAGCAACGCCTGCGGCTCATCACGATTCATCACCACCACCATATCGTCGCGCGCCATGCGCAGCGCTTCGGACGGGTTATTCTTGAGTTCTCGCACATTGACGGATTTCATTTTGAGCCTCATTAATGTAGGAACATAGTATAGGACTTTAACGCGTGAATGTCCATGTTCGGTTGGAGGTCATTGCAATTGACGGAGCTGAGCGTTCGGGGGCGTGTTAAAACGTGAATAAGTCACAACTTTGCTTGGCGTTTACGCAATGCGATACTTGCTTCTCTGGCGCAGCATAGGAACTCGCCTACCCGAGTTTCGGTAGGGGTAGCGGGCCGAACAAAGTGGTTGAGCCCGGCGCAATTGTTTCGAGTAGCTAATTGAAAATCATCATGAGGGGGAAATATGAAGAAAACCCGTTTGAACTGGCTAGTCGGTTTGGCTTCAATGTGGGTGGCAACAACAGCCCTGGGCGAAGAAACGATTAAAGTTGCCCTCAATATTCCACTCAGTGGCCCATTCGCCAATATCGGCGAGCTTTATGTCAATAGTGCGCAATTCGCCATCGATGATATCAATGCGCGCGGCGGCGTGATGGGCAAAAAATTCGAGGTTGTCGCCTTCGACAACAAGAACAGCCCGCAAGACGCGTTATTGGTGTTAAAACGCATCACCGACCAGCAGATCCGTTTCATGATCCAAAGCGGTGGCTCGCACGTCGCGGCGCCGCTCGCTGAGGCGAAACCGGCAATTGGGGTGCGGACATGACCTTGCTCGTAAAAGCAGCCGCCGACAGTGGTTTGAACGCGAAGTTTTATACCTACTATGGCCTGGGACCCGGCGCGCCGACGGTGATGGGTAAGTCCGCAGTTAACCGCATGGTAGGAATTTGGCGCTGGCATTGGAATCTACCGATAGCGAAAGAACGCGAGGCCGCAGATCGCTACAAGCGCCGCTTCAATCTCGAATACTACGCGATGCCGATCAACAATA
>JANNMV010000144.1:0-2227 GCA_031398205.1 Pseudomonadota bacterium
TTTGCACAGCTCAATCATTGCGGCCGCCAGGTTGTGCCGCGATTTGCCGGCACCCATGATCCGGTATCGGCTTCCAATGTGACTGAGTTGGTCACCGGCACGCAGCCGCGCCCGTTGCGAGTTGACGAGATTGCCCGATTGGTGAAACAGTATGCCGACGCAGCGCGGCGCTGCCAACAGGCCGGCTTCGATGGCGTGCAGATTCATGCTGCCAATGGCTATCTGCAAAGCCAGTTCTTGACGCCACACACCAACCGCCGCACCGACGACTACGGCGGCGGGATAGAAGGGCGCAGCAAGTTATTGCGCGACGTGGTGCGCGCCATCAAGGCAGGCTGCGGCACGGATTATCCAGTGATGGTAAAAATTAACGGATCGGATTATTTACCACTGCGCAATGGCCTTAAAACCGACGATCTGGTCGACATCGCGTGCCTGCTGGAGAAAGAAGGCGTCGACGCTATCGAGGTGACCGTCGGCCACTATGAGTCGGGATTCCCGATGGTGCGCGGTACCTTTATGCGCTGTATGCGCAACATGGTGCAAGGCAGTATGCGTCAATTACCGTGGGTGCGCCGCTGGGCGTTTCGCCTCTTTTGGCCGATCTTGGCGCTGCTGTTCAACGCGCTATTCGGTCGGCGCGAAGGTTTTAATCTCGCCTATGCGAGCAAGTTCAAAGCCAAGCTTACGATTCCAGTAATTTGTGTCGGTGGTTTTCGAACGCGCAGCGTCATGGCGGCAGCGATCGAGAACGGTGGCTGCGACATCGTCTCCGCCGGCCGCGCGTTCATTGCCGATCCGTTGCTGTATCGGCATTTGCGCGATGACGAGCCGGGCCCACAATGCGTCGACTGCAATGCCTGTATTGGCCATCTCGGCGCGCGGCTGGTGGATTGCTATCACCCGGTCATCGGTGCACAAAAGCGGGCGATGTTGGCGCGCTTGGCGTAACCCAATTCGGTTGTCAACTCCACCGGAGCGTGACACTGGCCGACATAAGTTGTGCCAATGCATGTGCCGATACTTCGTGGAAAGTCTATATTTGCGAATTCAACCGGATAAGCATCGATCAAAAATCAAACTGCCCGCGAACGGTAATCGCCGATTCCTTATCCGTCCGCGTCGCCTTGCCTGGTGCGGTCGGCGTGACGGTAATGGTGGTGCCGAAATCCGTGCGGATGTAGTTCAGTAAAAATCGCGTATTCGGATTAACGATCCATTTCACGCCCAAGGTCCAGGCATCGGCAACGCTGGTTCCAGTGCTGGGAATGACGCCTGTGCCGGAAGCATTGCCGCTCTTGAAATCCCCCGCATCGAACTTGGAATAGCGCAGCCCCAATTCCCACGCGCCGCAACAGGACTTGCCCGGCGCGAAATTGGCTTTCGGGCGAACGCGTCCCAGGCGCTCGCCGCGATAACTGTCGGCGTAACGTTCGCCCGTGACCAGCCAAGTTAGGTTGGTGTAGTAGGCATCGATGTCGCGATCATAGCTTGCGCCACCCGCGCTCGTGCCGCTAAAATTGGCGCGCAAATACTCCGCTTGCAACTTCAGCGGACCCCACGCAAACAACGATTCGAGCCCGTAGCGAGTGCGGTCGACATCCTCACCGGTAAACGCCGCGGGGCTGAAAAACTGAATGCCGCGCGCTTCGGTGCGGCCGTTGAGTGCCGCGGCGACCGGGATGGCGCCGGTCGAGAAGCTCGTCCCCACGTGCATCACGGCGCTTGGAAGATTCGCCATTTCCGCAAAGTTAAACGTGAGGCGGCCGATCCAATCTTTGCCGTCGATGGTTTGGTTGGTGTCGTTGCCGTTGCGGCCTTGACCGTTACTGAATGCCAGGCCGTAAGTCATACCTTTGAATGGCGCACCATGCAAAATAGCGCCGCGTTCCTTACCGGGTGTAATTGGGTCGGCCAGGGATCGCTCTTGGAAATCCGTAAAAATATCGCTGGTCGAAGATTCCAAACCAAACGGCATCTTAGCTTGGCCAAGGCGAAGCTGCGCCGATTTCCACCAGCCGAGGTTGAACCACGCTTCGTCGAGCGAGGTTGTGCTGGTTGTGGCGACTGCGGCAGTTGCAGTGCAAACCGGCGCGCCGGAACTATTGCTGCCGACGGCGGTGCACACCGTTGCCGTCGGCCCGGCCGTATCAGAAAAATTCATGCGCACACGAAAATCGATATCGTCGTAAAACTTGCCTTCGACTGCGAGATAGGCGCGCCGAAC
>JANNMV010000146.1:0-5225 GCA_031398205.1 Pseudomonadota bacterium
TGCGGCGCAGGGCTGCTGCGCTTTCGCGAAATTCCGCGTTGCGCTTTTCCATCGTCTGGCAGGACGCTAGCGCGTCCTCAAGTCTCAGCGCAGCGTGGCGTTGCTCGCGGGCGCCCAGGATCTGCGCCTGGTATGCCGCGGACGCAAACCCGCCCAGACTTTCGATCTGCCGCAGATCCTCGCTATCGAACTTGCGCCGATCATCGTGGGCGATCGCCCAGATCGTACCGACTGCTTTCCCTTCCAAGTAAAACGGAACCAGCAGGCACTCTGCGGCCGCAGGCGTGGTCGCCAGAAAATAGGCGTAACGCCGTTCGGGGTGCTTGAACAACAACGGGGCGTTGCAATCGAGCACGTCGCCGGACGGGCCAAAATCGCGCGGCGTGCCGCCACCGAGGTGCGGTTGCCACGCGCCGGCGATGGCCGGCCAGAAGAAGCTCTGTTCGTCTTCGCTCAGCAAACTGACGCCTGCCGAGTCGGCCTCGAGGACGTCCATTATCTTCTCGGCCAGCGTCTGAAGAATGGTGCTCGGCGAATCGGCCAGCGCCTGAGCCAGCGCCACCAACGCGCGGTTTTCAGACGCGTAATCCGGCGGTCGGGATGGACGCTGTTGCAATTCCTCGGTGCACAGGACCGCTTCCAGCGGCACAAGGCCTTCGCTAGAAAGCGCGGTTGCAAACTCCGCCTTGACGGCTCTAATGCCCTGATCGATCTCCAGCGGATAGCGCGCGGCTTCACCGTGCCGCTGACACAGTTCGTTTACCTCTTGCTGCAACTTACTAATCATGTGCAATTCACGACCGGCCGCGACATGTTTGAAACGAGTCAAGTCCTGCGTGTGCGAACGAGGTTCGGCGTGGCTCGGCCGCGAGGCTTCATCCGTAGGCTGGCAAGGATCGGTCATAGCAACCCCCCGATCTGATTTTGTGTGCATCATTGCTAAATGCCTTTTCTAAGCAGGACGCGTTCGCGGATGGGTAAGCGGCCGCGATAGACCGCTATCTCAGGTACTGCTTTTTTTCGACGATGCTGTTCACCATGTAGCGGATGCCGCGCATCCATGTAACATCGGTGTTGCCGCGCAAATCCACCGACTTGTTGTAAACCATCTGGCCGGTGGCCACGTCCGTTACTTCGATATTGAGGTTGAGAATCAAGTTACTCACTTTTTGCACCCACGCAATCACGATGCGATCCGCCGCCAAGGCCTTGCCTATTTCAATTTCACAGCCATGGCATTCGTGGAGACTGTAAGTCACCTTGATTTTGGCAATGAGGTCGCTTGCTTTCACATTGTCGACGACGCGGTAAAGATTGCGTTCCATGAACTCTCGGCGTAGTTCGTCGCTGATCATCTTGAGCCGGTTTTCTTGCGCGGCCGTCACTTCAGCGGAGTCATAATCTTTCATTTCGTTCACAAGCTCGAAGTCCATGACTGCCGCAGATTTTGGATTAGTTGCTTGAGCCACGGCGTACATCGGCGACAGGGCAGCCGCGAGGCACACGCTGACCAAAAAAGTCGTGAAAAAGTTGCATCTCATAATGTGCTCGTTACCCTTTTGAAATACACAAAACACAATTCGGCGTGTAAGTCTCGTTGTTTTAGCGGGTCATTGCGCCCGCTGCGTCAACATCGCACTGATTGTATAGCAAAATTCGTCACGGCTTGTGGTGCGGCGCGGCACCCCGCGTGCCCGGAAAAACTGGTTCGAAATTTTGGTCAGTTTGAGGCACATTCGCTTAATCCAGGCGAGTAAGCCAGAGAGGCTTATGGAGATTGCCGCGCAGGGCATGCCTTGCCGCGAGGCAAGCCGGATAAGCCTGCTGGCGTTGCCTATTTTTGCGGCCGTTTTTCGCCCCACTAAACGTCGAACGTCGGGGTCATGACTTGACTCCGACGCTCGCGCTCGCAGCGCGAGAATGTGCTTCGCGCAGCCCCGTTTCATTCGGCGCGATGGGATTGTCCTAGCCTTGCCGAGTTAATTGCATCAACCAGAAACGCGGCCCCTGGCGATATCGAATGTAGGGTGCATTTATGCACCCTTCATCAGGTGGCGGCGGCGGTGAAACACGCGCACGGTATCTGCGGACTTGCGTCGCGCCCAATAGCAACAAATCAATTCGCGATGAATTGTTTTTGCTAAGTGATCAAGTTCGAGCACCCGCTCTTATTCAGGCTCTTTCATCACGCCAATCCGCTTAAGGACTGCCGTTCGATCGAGATTACTCCAATGTTCGGCGACGCGGCGACGCCCTAGGCGCCACCGACACAACGGCTCTTTCGGCTCTCGCGCCTTATGTCGTTGGCCGATGCGTGGTCTCGAACGATGGCTTATCTGCTATGATCCGATCATATCTTCTACAAGGAGTTACCATGTCAACCCGAGCCGTACAGCGCGATGCAGAACCGGATAGCGTCAAGATCTCATTCCTAACTGATAAGGCCAGGCGCGATGCGCTGGATTCGGTTGCCGCCTCCATGGATCGCGATCGCAGCTATGTGTTAAACGAAGCAGTCGCCGCATATTTAGAAGTACATCAATGGCATCTCGCTGATACGCGAAAAGCGCTCGCGGAGGCCGAAGCGGGCGATTTTGCCTCGGAGCCAGAAGTTAAGCGGGCGTTTGCCAAATACAAACGTAATGCGCGTTAAGTGGTTGCGTGGAGCGCTGCGTAATCTGCATCAAGCGGTTGACTACATCGCTAGGGACAATCGTAACGCGGCCGTCGACGTGGCCGAGCGAATTATCGACACAGCAACCCGACTTGAACAACACCCGTTTCTGGGACGTCCGGGTCGGCTCAAAGCCACACGCGAACTCATCGTGCCGGGACTGCCTTATGTCATCCGCTACAGGATTAGCAAAGAAACCGTCGAGATTCTGCGTATCCACCACATGGCCCAACGTTGGCCCGAAGAGGCGTGATGATGCAGTGGCCGCGAGGCGAGCTGGGGGGCTGGCCCGGGGTGGCCTCGGGCCATAGGGCCACGCGGTTCTTGGCGATATCAACTGTAGGGTGCATTCATGCAAGAAGGATGAAAGGTGCATGAATGCACCCTACATGGGTTGCCCGTAGTTCGCGTTGAGCGCCCTACGTGGTGTCGCCGCCAGTCGGCCAACTTAGCGCAGCCGGTAATTCGCTTCTTGCCGGCAAAATGCCTGCCCCTCTGCGCCCATGCCGCTACATTTGTAGGTGTGGCTTCCCTGTATGCCCTGGTACTTTCCGGTGCCGCCCTCGTAGGCCGGGCGCAAGCTCTGTCGAAAAATAGACATCATGGCATTTACATCTTTCTAAATTAACCCCCGGCTTAGGCGATTGTCTGTGCGGTAACGCACATAAGTAAAATTTTCCTATCAGAGGACCGGCGTCGAATGAGATGCCGAGTAACGCTGCGGTTTTTAACACGCTCGGTGTTCAATCGCTTCCACCCAGTGGATCCTGCACGGGAGACTTCGTCCGAGAGTTCGGGATTGGGGGTGGGGTTGGCCATCATAAAGTCCATTATGAGTCTGCATAGCGGGAACTATTTGGTGTCCATTTAAGACAGCATTACGCCTTTCACGCTTGGGTTTACCGAATAGGCGATTTCTTGGTGACGTTATTTCGGCCTGGTCAGATTACAGTTTTGTAATGTTGGCGTCATCATTGTGTCGCTCTCTCAAACGCAGACTGGCACATAAATTTTTGATAAACAGAAATTAACGTCGTCAAAAAGGAAGGCTATGACGCAGTCGCATAGAGTAATTAGTAATGGTCGCGCCCAACGTTCACGATGCTAAACCCGAGGTCGGCGGAATGAGGGTGGTCGCGTGAAATACGTCCAGATAAGTCAGGGTACGCCACTCTTACCTCCTACCATGTCTCACACCCGCTGCGGGTCAAGCGTCCGTACCGCGCATGGCGGCTTCAGTGCTTGTCTTGATTTTCGTAAACCTCAAATTGGCCAGCGCAATGTTGCTATGTGCGCTAGCGCACAGACGCGCGATCCACACTACGCGCACCGTGCTGGCAGGAAGCACGTTTAAAAACCTGTTAATAGTAGGAGAAATCGAATGCGTAAATTATCGGCAGCCCTGGCAGTGTTGGTTACGGTAAGCCTTACCGGCTGCGGCTACAACACATTGCAGAGCAACGACGAACAAATTAAGGCGAGCTGGTCTGAGGTTGTGAACCAATACCAACGCCGTGCGGACCTGGTGCCCAACCTCGTGAACACCGTAAAGGGCTTCGCCGCGCAGGAAAAGGAGGTGTTGCTGGGTGTCACCAACGCCCGCGCTAAAGTCGGCAGCATCCAGGCAACCCCGGAACTCGTCAACAGCCCTGAGGCGTTTGCCACGTTCCAGGCCGCTCAAGGAGAACTGTCGGGCGCTCTTTCCAGGCTGCTGGTGGTTGCCGAGAACTATCCCCAGTTAAAGTCCGACGCCAATTTCCGCGATTTGCAGGCTCAACTGGAAGGCACCGAAAATCGCATCGCGGTTGCGCGCAACCGCTACATCAAATCGGTGGAGGAATTCAATGTAACGGTGCGCTCCTTCCCCTCCAACCTGACGGCGATGGCGTTCGGATACAAAGCGAAGCCCAACTTCACGGCTGAAAACGAAAAGGAAATTGCTAAGCCGCCTAATGTCGAGTTTGGGCCGGCGTCGGCCAAGCCCCAAGGCGAGGCTCAGGGGACCGCCAAGTGATGGCGATGCACACGGCAAGAGCGTCATTGCTTGCATTTACGCTTTGCTGGTCTTTCATCGCGGGCGCACAAATTGCGGTCCCGCCCTTGACCGGCCGCGTCACCGACCAAACCGCCACGCTCAGTGCAGAGCAAAAGGCTGCTTTGGAGCAGACCCTGCAAGCGTTTGAAGAAAGGAAAGGCAGTCAACTCGCGGTTCTTATTGTGCCCACCACCGCTCCGGTGCCGATCGAGCAATATGCCTTGCGCGTTGCGGAGCAGTGGAAGATAGGCCGCAAGAAAGTGGATGATGGCGCGATCCTGGTCGTCGCCAAGACCGACCGCGCGCTGCGCATCGAAGTGGGGTACGGCCTGGAAGGCGCACTCAATGACGCCACCAGCAAGCGCATCATCAGCGAGATTATTACGCCGCGCTTCAAGCAAGAGGATTTCTATGGCGGCATTACTGCCGGGGTCGACCAGATCATCCGCGTAATAGACGGCGAACCGTTGCCGGAACCCAAAGCAAAGCCCGTCGGTGGCATTGCAGATATTCAGC
>JANNMV010000396.1:0-3392 GCA_031398205.1 Pseudomonadota bacterium
TTGAACATGAATTATTTTTTTAGCCAGGCCGGGCTGCGTTTGTCCAAAAATGCAGCCAACCCTTCTTGGCCTTCGGGTGATATGCGAATGTGGGCGATGCGCTCCGCTGTATCGGCAACGACGGAATCCGTCGGTGGACGATTTGCCACGGAGGCGATCAGATCTTTTGCTTCAGCCTGCGCAACGGGTCCCGCGATGAGGAGTAAATCGATCATTTTTTGAACAGCTTGGTCTAATTCGATTGCGGCAACCGTCCCATTCAGTAAGCCAAAGCTTACCGCCTCGGCGGCGCCAAAGCGCTCGCCGGTCAGAAAATATCGACGTGCTTTTTTCTCGCCGATCGCAGCGACAACGTAGGGACTGATGACCGCGGGGATGAGGCCAAGTTTTACTTCTGTTAGCGCAAACTGTGCGTCGCTCACCGCGATGGCGATATCGCAACAGGCGATTAAGCCGACACCGCCACCGTAGGCCGGGCCATTGACGCGCGCGATGGTCGGCTTCGGGAGACGATTGAGCGTCAGCATTAATTCGCCGAGCGCCATGGCATCGTGGTAATTTTCTTCTTCCGTGAATGTCGCCATGCGCCGCATCCAATTCAAATCGGCGCCGGCGGAAAATGATTTGCCTGCGCCGGTAAGAACGACAACACGAATCGTATGATCGGCGCCTGCGGCTTCTAATGTCTGCGTGAGCTCGACGATGAGTTGATCATCGAAGGCGTTGTGAATGTCGGGGCGATTGAGGGTAATCGTGAACGTTCCATCGGCAATTCGGGAAGTTAATACGCTAGACATATCACCTCTACATTCTAAACACGCCGTAGCGCGTGTCCTCTATCGGCGCATTCATTGCCGCGGACAGTCCTAGGCCAAGCACCATGCGCGTATCGGCGGGATCGATCACGCCGTCATCCCACAAGCGCGCGGTGGCGTAGTACGGATGGCCTTGGGTTTCGTATTGATCGCGGATCGGCGCCTTGAATTGCTCTTCTTCATCTTTGCTCCAAGCGCCGTTTTTTGCTTCGATGCCATCGCGCTTTACCGTTGCGAGGACGGAGGCCGCTTGCTCGCCGCCCATCACGGAAATGCGCGCGTTGGGCCACGTCCACAGCATGCGCGGATTGAAGGCACGACCGCACATGCCATAGTTGCCCGCACCGAACGAGCCGCCGATAATCACCGTGAATTTCGGGACTTGAGCGCAGGACACAGCGGTCACCATTTTCGCGCCGTCTTTGGCGATGCCGGCGTTCTCATATTTTTTGCCGACTATGAATCCCGTGATATTTTGCAGGAACACCAGCGGAACGCCGCGCTGATTACACAGCTCAATAAAGTGCGCACCCTTGAGCGCCGACTCGGAAAACAAAATGCCGTTGTTGGCGACGATGCCGACGGGGTAGCCGTGAATGTGAGCGAAGCCGCACACCAAGGTATTGCCGTAGAGTTGCTTGAACTCGTGAAACTCCGAGCCATCGACGATACGCGCGATGATCTCACGAACATCGAACGGCTGGCGTGTATCTTTCGGCACGATGCCATAAATATCTTCTATAGGATAGCGTGGCTCCACGGTGGGACGAACTTCCACCGGCATGGTCTTCGGGCGATTGAGATGGGACACAATCTCGCGAGCAATATGGAGTGCGTGAGCGTCGTCCTGCGCAAGATGATCGATTACCCCAGACGTTCGGCTGTGAACGTCACCGCCGCCTAAATCTTCGGCGCTGACCACCTCACCCGTTGCGGCCTTGACTAACGGTGGCCCGGCGAGAAAAATCGTCCCTTGATTCTTGACGATGATGGATTCGTCGCACATTGCCGGAATGTAAGCGCCGCCGGCCGTGCAGGAACCGAGCACCACGGCAATTTGCGGAATGCCGAGCGCCGACATATTGGCTTGGTTGTAGAAGATGCGGCCGAAATGTTCTTTGTCGGGAAATACTTCGTCCTGCAATGGCAAAAATGCGCCACCGGAATCCACCAGGTAAATACAGGGCAGCCGATTCTGCATCGCGATTTCTTGCGCGCGCAAATGCTTCTTCACCGTGAGCGGGTAATAGGTCCCGCCCTTGACCGTCGCATCGTTTGCGATGACTACGGCCTCTATGCCTTGCACGCGACCGATGCCGGCGATCATGCCGGCGCATGGTGCGTCGTTGTTGTACAAACCGTAGGCGGCGAGCGATGAGAATTCGAGGAATGGGCTGCCGGGATCGAGCAAGGCGAGGATGCGATCGCGCGGCAGTAATTTGCCACGGGCCGTGTGCTTGTTGCGCGCAGCGATACCGCCGCCTTCCGCGATCTTCGCTACTTTTTCGTGTAGGTCATTGACCACGCTACGCATGGCGTTGACATTCACTTGAAACGAGTCAGATCGGCTATCGATTTTTGTTGTGAGTATTGGCATGGAAAATTATTTAAGGGTGTAGCGCCAAAAACAATTGACGGCGTAATTTTATTGTCGTTCCCGCGCAGGCGGGAATCCATAGTACCGTTGTAAACAGAAATGCCAAATGGATTCCCGCTTGCGCGGGACTGAGGGGCTGGCCTCGGGCCACAAAGTGGAAGTTTAGCTTGCTAATCAATGGCGGCAAAAACTCACAGGCTACGCGCAATCAACATCCGCTGCACTTCGCTCGTGCCTTCATAAATCTGCGTAACGCGCGCATATCGATAATACCGCTCGACCGGATAGTCTTCAAGAAACCCATAGCCGCCGTGAATTTGAATCGCTTTCGAGCAGACAAATTCCGCCATTTCGCTGGCGTAAAGTTTCGCTTGCGATGCGTCGGAGAGGCACGCCACGCCTTGCGTTCGCAGCGCCGCTGCATGCAGAGTCAATGGTTGCGCGGCGTTCAGCCGGGTATGCATATCGGCTAGCATGTTGGCGATGCTTTGGTGTTGCGCGATCGCTTTGTCCCACGCCCCTGCATGCGGCGCCAATTCGTTTTTCGCGAACTCTCGCGCCATGTCGCGCACCGCGCGTTGGTCGTCAGTTAGGATCATATAGTCTCGTCAAAAATTTCACGGCCGATGAGCATGCGGCGAATCTCATTGGTGCCGGCGCCGATGTCGTATAACTTTGCATCGCGCAACAAGCGGCCCGTGGGATAGTCGTTGACATAGCCGTTGCCGCCCAGGCATTGAATCGCTTCGAGCGCGACTTGCACCGCGCATTCCGATGCATACAGTAAACAGGCGGCGGAATCTTTGCGCGAGGGATGGCCTTCTTCAATTGCGCTTGCGACGCGATAGCTGAATGCGCGCGACGATTGTAATTTCACGTACATGTCGGCGAGCTTGCCTTGCATCAATTCGAATGTGCCGATGGGTTTGCCGAATTGTTTGCGTTCGTGAACGTAGGGCACGACGACATCCATCGCCGCT
>JANNMV010000424.1:0-1566 GCA_031398205.1 Pseudomonadota bacterium
CAAATTATCGAGCTTGGAAAAAATCTGTTGTCCGAGATTTACGCCGTCATGATGTTTCTCCGCTGAGTTGCCGATCAACTCCTTGATGTCAGCGCCGGCGCAAAACGCTTTCGCACCCGCACCGGTAATGAACAGCGCGCGGGCGTCGCTTGCAGCCGCGGCATCGAACGCTTCGCCGAGTTCGCGGATGATGGCGAACGACAGGGCGTTCAACGCTTCCGGACGATTCAGCGTGATGAGTGCAAATTCTTCGATGCGGGTGAGTTCAACCGCCATCGCTCAGGCTTCCTTCGCTTTCGCGGGATCGACCCAGCGCACGGCGGTCGGCTGAACGCGGCCGTCCTTCGCCCACTCCACCAACTCGCGCTTCAACACTTTGCCGCTCGCAGTCAGCGGAAAAGAATCGAGTTGAATGAAATATTCCGGCATATCGAATTTGGATAATCCCGATTGAAAAAAATGATCAAGTAGTGCGTAAGCATCAACCTTCAAACCGTCGCGAGCGACAATCGCGAGACACACTTTCTCGCCGAGCCGCGCGTCGGCGACGGGAAATGCCGCCGCTTTTTGCACTTGGGGATGACGATGGGCGAGGTCTTCGATGCGCGCCGGGTAGATGTTGTGGCCGCCGCGGATAATCAAATCTTTCTTGCGCCCGACGAAATACAGATTGCCGTTCGCGTCGAGCCAGCCGAGATCGCCGCTCATCAAATAGCCATCGCGATTGAATGAAATTTCCGTCGCCGCTTGGTTATCAAAATAACCCAACATCAGCATCGCGCCGCGACCGCCGATTTCACCCACGGCGCCGGGCGCGGCTTCAAGATTCGGATTATCCTGGCTGAAGATTTTCACTTCGTAGACATCGCAGGAACGACCACAGGTTTTGACGATGGTGTCGCGATCATCGCTCGGTAAAGTGTATTGGTGCGAGCCGTTCTCGGTCATGCCGTACACATTTTGCGGTAGCGTGCCTTGATCGAGAAACGTGCGCGCGGTTTCTTCGGGAATCGGCGCGCCAGCCATGTAAAACACCTTCACGTTGCCGAGCCGCTTGAGACCCCGTTGCTTCATCGCCGCTTGAATATCGATGGCGTGAGTCGGCACACCCATCACATAGGTCGCGCCGCATTCGAGAATCCAATCGAGCGAAGTCATGCCCGGCGGCGGATCGTTCAGCACCAGCTCGCAACCGGTGACCAGGCTTTGTTCCAGCGCGACCGTCGCAATGTGATGGCTGACGGGGCTTAAGCTGAGCAAAACCGTGTTCGCATCGTGATGCCAATCCTTGACCATCGCACGGCCGTTGGCGAGCAAGGTGTTGTCGGAATGCATCAAACCTTTCGGCTTGCCCGTCGTGCCTGAAGTGAAGGCGAGATAAACGATTTTATCGGGATTGTCGTTGGGCTGACGGGGTAGCCCTGGCCCTAGGCCACCCGGTAGGCTAGCCACTGGCCTAGGGCCAGAGGCAAGCGGCGCGCGGCTTTCCAGCACGGGGAAGGCCGCACCTAGCCTGCCTTTCAGGCCATTTATGCCTGAAGACGCTTGATAGATGCGCTTCATCGC
>JANNMV010000444.1:0-2445 GCA_031398205.1 Pseudomonadota bacterium
CACTGATGAGAATTGCTACCCTGCGTAACGCCGTTATTGAGGCACTTGAGGACAAAAAAGCGAAAGACATACTCGCCTTGGATGTCCGAAAATTAACATCCCTGTTCGACTACATGGTGATCGCCAGCGGCGACACCGGCCGCCAAACCAACGCGCTGGCGCGCAACGTCCAGGATAAGCTGAAGGGGTTAGGCGCGCACGTGTACGGCGTCGAAGGCGAACAGAGCGGCGAATGGGTGCTGGTCGATCTTGGCGATATTGTGGTGCACGTGATGCAACCGACGGTGCGACAGTATTACAATCTGGAAGAATTGTGGGCCGCCGCGAAAAAGGCGCCGAAGCCACGCAAGGCAAAAGCGGCGAGCGCAGCGTAGCGCCGCGATGAAAATCGCCGTCATCGCCGTCGGCAACCGCATGCCGGGTTGGATCGATGACGGATTTCGCGAATACGCCAAGCGCATGCCGGGCGAAGCCCTGGTGGAATTGGTTGAGGTCAAGCCGGAAAAACGCGGCAAGGGGGAGCCCGCTGATAATGTGTTGAAAGTTGAAGCGAAACGCCTCGCTGCGCGGTTGCGCAAGTGCCGGCCGCTGGTAGTGATGGACGAGCGCGGCGAGTTATGGGACACGAAACGCATCGCGATTTTTTTGCAGGACGCGATGGCAAATGGAATGAATCCGGCCTTCGTGATCGGCAGCGCCGATGGCCTTGACGACAGTATCAAGATTCAGGCGGCGCATCGCGTCGCGCTGTCGAAAATGACGCTGCCCCATGGGTTGGTACGGGTGATCTTGGCGGAGCAACTCTACCGTGGCTGGTCGATTTTGCAAGGCCATCCGTATCATCGAGAGTAGTGACTTTAGAACTGACAATTTATGAACGCTCTGGACAATAGAATTTATCTTGCTTCGCGCAGCCCGCGGCGGCGCGAATTGCTGAAACAAATCGGGATCAATTTCGAGGTGTTGATCATGCGCAGTTTCCCAGCGGTGCGCGCGGATGTCGACGAAACGCCGCGCGCGGGCGAATCGCCGGGCGATTACGTCACCCGCATCGCGACGAGTAAAGCGAACACCGGCTGGCTGCGTGCCCTCGAGCGCCGCTTGCCGCGCCTGCCGGTGTTGGGCGCGGATACCACCGTCGCGCTCGAAGGTGAGATCATCGGCAAGCCGACCCATACTGACGACGCGGCGCGCATTCTGCGCAAATTATCCGGGCGCGAACACGAAGTGTATAGCGCCGTCGCGGTGGCGTTTAATGACAATATAATGACTAAGCTTTCCTGTTCGCGCGTACGTTTTGCGGACTTGACCGATTCGGCGATTCAAGATTATGTCGATACCGGCGAGCCGATGGACAAGGCCGGCGCCTATGCGGTGCAAGGCAAAGCCGCGACGTTTATCGCCGAGATCGGGGGCAGCTACTCGGGCATCATGGGATTGCCGTTGTTTGAAACGGCTCAGCTACTCAAGCAAGTCGGTTTCTCGGATCTTTAGCGGGCGTCTGTGAACGAACAAATCCTTGTCAACGTCACCCCGCAAGAAACCCGCGTCGCGATCACCGAGCAGGGCGTGGTGCAGGAACTACATGTCGAGCGCCGCTCGGCGCGCGGACTAGTCGGTAACATTTATTTAGGCACGGTGGCGCGGGTTCTGCCGGGGATGCAGTCTGCGTTCATCGATATTGGACTAGAGCGCGCGGCTTTTTTGCACATCGCCGATATCTGGAGCGCGCGGGAAAAATCCGACGTCGCCACGCCCATCGAACGAATTCTCAGCGATGGACAAACCGTCTTGGTGCAAGTCATCAAAGACCCGATCGGCAGTAAGGGTGCGCGGCTTTCAACTCAGATCAGCATGGCCGGACGGCTGCTGGTGTACCTGCCGCAAGAAGCCCACATCGGCATTTCCCAGCGCATCGAAGATGAGGGCGAGCGCGCTTTACTCAAAGAAAAATTGCAGCAGTTATTGCCGGCTAACGAACAGGGCGGATTCATCATTCGTACCGTTGCCGAATTCGCCAGTGATAAGGAACTGAACGACGATATCGAATATCTCACGCGGCTATGGAGTCGTATTCGGGAAAACGCGAAGTCGGCGCCGCCGAGTTCGCTGATCCATCAAGATTTGAGTCTGGCGTTGCGCGTGGTGCGCGATTTCGCTAACGAGAAAACCGAGCGAATATTGGTCGATTCGCGCGAGACCTTTCAGACCATGCGCGAGTTTGCCGAAAGTTATACCCGTAGCGCCTTGCCGGTGCTCGAGCCCTATCCCGGCGAACGGCCGTTGTTCGACCTATTCGGCGTCGAAGATGAAATCGAGCGCGCCCTGGCGCGCCGTGTCGATCTGAAATCCGGCGGTTATTTGATCTTCGATCAAACCGAAGCGCTCACCACGATCGACGTCAACACCGGTGGTTTTGTCGGCGGACGTAGTTTCGACGATACG
>JANNMV010000158.1:0-5050 GCA_031398205.1 Pseudomonadota bacterium
ATCGTTCGGTGGTTTTCTCGGCATGGGTGAAAAGTTGTTCGCCATTCCCTGGCATGCGCTCAAACTCGATGTCACGAACAAATGTTTTATTCTCAACGCCAGCGTCGAGCAATTGCAAAGCGCACCGGGATTCGACAAAGGGCAATGGCCCTCGATGGCCGATCAGAAATGGGCGCGCGACATTCATTCCTATTATTCATCGCCGCCTTATTGGGAATAATTTTTTCCCGCACCTCGTGTAAAAGGGAACAACGTAAGTTGTTCCTTTTTTTATGAAGCCGAATCACGCGTCAATTATTCCTGTAGGCATCGAGCCACGACCCCCTCCCTGCTTGCCTTCTGGCAGGGGATGGCCTGCGACCTAATATCCATGCGGCTTCCGAGGCATGTGCGTGAAATTCTTCACCGTGTCATTCCCGCGGAGGCGGGAATCCAAAGTGGCCCTAGGCCATCCAATCTTTCGCTAAACGGCGCTGGGTCCCCGCCTTCGAGGGGACGAGGGGCTGGCCTCGGGCCACGAACTTAATGAGCCCCGAATGGATCCCCGCCTTCGCGGGAATGACAACCGAGGCACCATAGTAAAGCTACTTTGTGGTATACATTGGTGGTCGACATCTTTTTTTTCCAAGGACATGTCACCTCCGCTCACCCTCGACGAAATCAAGCGCGTCGCGCAAGACCCCAACCGCCTCGCGGCACTGAACGCCACCGAGTTGCTCGACACACCGGCCGACGACGCGTTTGATCGTTTCGCCCGGCTTGCGGTACGCCTTTTAAAAGCCGACGCGGCATTTGTGTCACTGCTTGATGCGGATCGCGTCTTCTTTAAAAGTTACGTCGCCGCTGGCGGAAGCCGACCCGAGGTCCGCGAAGTGTCCATTGAGGCATCGTTTTGTCCGTATGCCGTTGCGCAAGGCAAATTATTGCTCGTCAGCGACGCCCGTATTGACCCGCGATTTAAAACTCATTCGGCAATTCGCGACTTCGGGCTCGTCGCTTACGCCGGTATACCATTGGTGACAGCCGACGGACACGCCCTCGGTAGCTTTTGCGTCATCGGCTCGCAGCCCCACGCATGGACGCAAGATGAAATAGATCTGTTGACGGATTTGGGCGCGGCTGTGGTCAGCGCAATTGAATTTCGCATCAGCATCGGGCGCCGCGTGCGGGACGCCGCTCGGCTGGAAGCCAGCGAGCAGCGCTTTCACACGGCATTTCACGCGAACCCATTACCCATTTCGATTGTGTCTTACCCGGATGGCCGTGTGCTCGAAGTGAATCAAGCGGTGGTGAGGCTCTGGGGCTATCGACGCGACGAGATCGTCGGCAAGACCACCGCAGAACTCAATTTGTACACCTGTCCGGCGGAGCGAGAAACGTTTTTCCGGTTACTGCGGGAACAGGGTCGCGTTACCGATTTCGAGGTGCAGTTGAGAACCAAGAATGGTGAGGTGCGGATTTGTCTGCTGTCTTCCGAAATCTTCGACCTCGATGGCCACACCTCGCTGCTGACCAGCAACAACGATATTACCGAGCGCAAACGCGCCGAAATCGCGCTGGCGCAAGCGCTCGAACGGCTCGAACTGGCGCACGCTGCCGGGCGCAGCGGTACATTCGATTGGAACCTAGTGACCAATGAAATCCAATGGTCGGAAGCGGAAGAAAAGCTATACGGTCTAGAACCGGGTGGATTCAAGGGTCGCTACGAAAATTGGCGCAGTGCCGTTCATCCCGACGATATCGAAAACGCCGAGAAGGGATTAGTTAAAGCCATTAAAGACGGCATTGAGTTGAACATGGAGTTCCGTATTATTCGGCCTGATGGAAGCGTTCTATGGATCTACGCAACGGGCAATGTCATTTATGATGCGCACGGAAAACCGTTACGGATGGTCGGTATCAATATCGACATTACCGAACGCAAGAATATCGAGGTCGCGCTGCGTGAAGCCGACCGTCGCAAGGATGAGTTCCTCGCCATGCTGGCACACGAGTTGCGCAATCCGCTGGCGCCGATCCGCAACGCGGTGCAAATCTTAAAGACGAGCGGCTCCGAGCCGACGCACTTTAAAACCGCCCGCGACGTCGTTGAGCGGCAGGTCACACACCTGACCCGGCTGATCGACGATCTGGTCGATGTGGCGCGCTTGACGCAAGGAAAGATCACCCTTAAAAAAGAGCGAGTTGAACTGGCAACGGTGGTCGACGATGCGGTGGAACTGGCGCGTCCGGTTATCAGCGAACGCGGCCATCAACTGAAGATCGAATTGCCGCGCGAACCGGCGTTGATAAATGGCGATGGGGTCAGACTAAGCCAAGCGCTCGGCAATATCCTAACGAACGCTGCGAAATATACCGAGCCGGGTGGAATGATCGAACTATCAGGCGCCCACACCGCAGACGAGATTACTATCACCGTGTGTGACAACGGCAATGGCATCGCGTCCGAGATGTTGGCACACGTGTTCGGCCTGTTTACGCAATCCGAGCGAACCCTGGACCGCGCGCAAGGTGGGTTGGGCATTGGCCTTGCGTTAGTGAAACGGCTGATCGAAATGCATGGCGGGCAAGTTGAGGCGCGCAGTGCGGGCATCGGCCAGGGAAGCGAATTTGTGATACTTCTGCCGCATGCACGCGACGCACCCGAGGAATTCGTCTCGACGAAAGAAACCACCGCTTCTGCCATGGCAACAAAACCACGACGTATCCTGGTGGTGGACGACAATGCCGATTCGGCCGAAGTCACCGCGATCTTGCTGAGGCTGGAAGGGCACGAGGTCGCAGTCGCTCACAGCGGACCCGCTGCAATCGAACAAATCCCCGCTGTGCGGCCCGATGTATTACTGCTTGATATCGGGCTACCGGGAATGGATGGTTACGAGTTAGCGCGCTACTTGCGCAATTTACCCGAGACCCGCCATGCAGTTTTCATCGCCTTGACCGGTTATGGGCGACCGGATGACCGGCAAAACTCAAAGAATGCTGGCTACGACCATCACCTGGTCAAGCCGATCGAGCCTGCGGAGTTGCTGACTTTAATAGCCACACTTAGCTAACCTCGCCTTGAGGGGATTAGACGCCCTCCCCCACGCGCCGGGGGGATTGTGGCGAGTGGGCAGTGTGCAGTCGATCAAATTGCTATTTTTGTTTTCGCAAAATGTGCATGAGCACGTGTAAAAATTACCGTCTGCACCCGCGGTTTATTCTTGTTTTCACACTCGCGGCCCGTGCTCAAGCCGAAAATCAACCTGGTTTCTGGTTTCGATTCAATTGGCATATTCCTTGCTGCGTGAAGACTACGACCCATATGGGTGCGTATTTTTTTACCCTCTCAAGGAGATTTAAACGTGAAGATCAAAACATTACCGCTGGTACTTTCCGCCGCGCTGTTGTCCGGCGCTAGCTTTTTCGCCATCGCCGCGGACGAACCAGCCAAGCCCACGGCCGACCAAGGCACCTCAATGCCGCAACCGGACAAAGCTAAATCCGATCAAGGCGCCCAAACCAATCAAGCGGATAAACCCGCCAAGGATGCCACGGCGCAGATGAAAGAACTCGATGCAAATGGCGACGGCGCACTGACCAAGGCCGAGGCCGGAAAGATGAAAGGGATGTCTGAAGGTTTCGACGCAGCGGACAAAAATAAAGACGGCAAACTAGATGCCGGCGAATTCACCACCGCTATGTCGCAAATGAAGAAGTAAGGTCTGACCGAAGCAATCGTGTCGTAGGCGCCGGTGGCAGTCGCCGGAACCGTTTCGGAAATTGCCGCCTCGCCAACGACATTTTCATTGCGTTGCGGAATGATTAGTTATTTCCACACCCCGAGCATTTAATGTTTCTCAAGGAGATAGCATGAACAAGGATCAAGTTAAAGGTCGAGCGAAAGAAGTCAAAGGTAAGATCAAGGAAGTCGCGGGGAGAATCGTCGGCAACGCCGGCGCCGAAGCGAAAGGTATGATCGAGAAAAACGCAGGTAAAGTCCAGGCTGCTTACGGCGATACGAAAGAGAATCTGAAAAAAGCTCGCTAATACACTATGCAGCGCACGGTCCCCAAGGAACGTGCGCTGCTTTGATGTCCTGCCTTTGATCGAGCGTTTCGGATAGGTGACCATTTTTCATCCGTGTCTCCAATCATTGGCTATGTGATATTTTTTAAGGAGAAATGATATGGGTAAATATTTCATCGGATGGCTCCTCGGCGTTCCGGTAATCGTTTTGGCGGTGATTTACTTTTTAATGAACTAGCGAAGCTCTGAATAAGTTCGAGTTGTAAGTGAGACAAGGTGCGAGCGAAAAATATCGACCCAGCATATTCATAATATGTAAGGAGATAGTTCTTGTGCGCGACGCCGTACCACAACGAAATCGCACTTTCTCAGAGCGCCCTTAGTTGTATAGGATTTGATTAGTCGTCCGGACACTGCAGGTGGCCGCGTATTACGTGCGCGCTCAAACAACGCGACTTGTTGGAGCGGTATCCCCTTTAGCGCGATACATCGCAAGGTCGGCGTGTTCAATCAGACTTCGAAAATCTTCCCCGTCATTCGGATACACAGCGATGCCGGTACTGGCCTTGATAGCGATTACATTGCCATCGACACGGTAGGGCGTATTCAAGTGAGTGCGAATTTTATCTGCAACCACGCCTGCCGTATTGTCATGTTCGATCTCATGCAACACCAGCACAAATTCGTCGCCGCCATACCGGCAACAGTCGTTTAAGCGTTTAGCCACCTGCTGCAAGACTTGGTCTCCGACGGCATGGCCTAACCGGTCAATGACGCCCTTAAACCCGCCTAAATCGAGTAGCAGCACTACGCCACTTGTTTGTGCTGGCGTTGCGCTCGAGCGAGTGCCTGTCTAAAACGGTCATGGAGCCACTGGCGATTGGGTAATCAGGTTTTGAGCGTCCTGGGCTGCCGGATTGATCCCGATGCCCCTCTGCGTCCGTAACTTCTACAATCGACCGGTAATTCTGACACGAAAAACGTGTGATTAAAGGCCCCTATAGTTGGGGTGCCTATTTCAATTCTACATTCACGCAAG
>JANNMV010000485.1:0-4239 GCA_031398205.1 Pseudomonadota bacterium
CGCTTCTTGCACCGCTTCGGCGATGCTCAACAGTGGCATGTCCAGCGCGATGCCGACCGCAAACGCGGCGAGCACGCTGTGCACCCAGTGTTCGCCACAGAGCTGTGTTTGCACCTGGACGGACTGACCGTCATGGATAAGCGTAAAGGATAAACGGGCCGGCCAGCGGCTGCTCACGTTTTCCGCGCGCACATTGGCATCGGTGGCCAAGCCATAGGTAATCACGCGGCCGACGCAGCGTTCGCGCATGGCCAGCACGCGAGCATCGTCCGCATTTAGCACGGCGACGCCATTTTTCGGCAATACCTCGATCAGTTTGCCTTTCGCCGCGGCGATAGCGTCTTCCGAACCAAACGCACTGATGTGATCGCTGCCGACGTTGGTCACCACACCAATCAGCGGGCTGACTAAACCTAACGGTATTGAGAAATCTATTTGCGTGCCATGGTAGCCGGCGGGGCTGAGTTCCACCACGCAACACTGGCCGCTGCCGGGGCGCATGGAGAACAGGGACTTTGCAATTTCCGGTGGCTGATTATCGTTGCCGGGGTTTCTGTGAACCCGATACTTTTTTGCCAGCACCGCCGAGATCAATTCCTTGGTGGTCGATTTTCCGCAGCTTCCGGTGACGCCGATGAATACCACCCCCGACAGCGCTCGCCGGTACAGCAGCGCGGTTTTTAGGAAAAAGCCGCCCGAGAAAAATGCGTCACGGCGCCATTCCCAAGCGCGCTGGGCACGGTGACCGAGTGCGCGAAACCGCGCACCGCGTAGGCGAGGAGTTGAGCCGTTCACGCTGGACGTTCGAGTGGTGCGATCAAAACTAATTTAAACATCAGTGCGATTGAGGGCTGGAGAACGGGTCGGCGCGAAATTCGAGCCGAGCCATCATTAGAAACTAAATCCGGCAAAGATTCAAATCGACCCGCCGTGGGCGCTACAACACATAGCGCGCCAAATCCTCGCTCTTCGACAATTCCTTTAACCGACTATCGACATAGTTCGCGTCGATCAACACATTCTCCGCGCCCCCCTCGCCGGCGCTGAAGGAAATTTCTTCCAGCAATTTTTCCATGACGGTGTAAAGTCGCCGGGCGCCGATGTTTTCGGTTCGCTCGTTCACCTCAAACGCGATTTCGGCGAGGCGTTTTACCGCTTCCGGTTTGAATTCGAGTTTGACATTTTCCGTTTCCAGCAACGCCTCGTATTGCTTGGTCAAGCACGCATCGGTGCTGGTGAGGATCTGTTCGAAATCAGCCACGGATAAGGAGTTCAGCTCGACTCGGATCGGCAAACGTCCCTGCAATTCCGGAATGAGGTCGCTCGGTTTGGCCAAATGAAATGCGCCGCTGGCGATGAATAACACGTGATCGGTTTTGATCATGCCGTATTTGGTCGAGACCGTGGTGCCTTCGATCAAAGGTAACAGGTCGCGCTGCACCCCTTGGCGCGAAACATCCGGGCCGCTCATTTCCGAGCGCGAGGCGATCTTGTCGATTTCGTCCAAAAACACAATGCCGTTTTGCTCGACGTTTTGGATCGCTTGCGCTTTCATCTCTTCGTCGTTAATGAGCTTCATCGCCTCCTCATCGGTGAGAAGTTTCAGCGCTTCGTCGACTTTGAGCTTGCGCGCTTTTTTGCGCCCGCCGCCCATGTTCTGGAACATGCCTTGAATCTGCTCGGTCAGATCTTCCATGCCGGGCGGGCCCATGATTTGCATTTGCGCAGGCATGGCGGACACTTCGATCTCGATTTCTCTATCATTGAGCTTGCCCTCGCGCAGCATTTTGCGAAATTTCTGCCGCGTATCGCTATGGCTTTTATCGCCGTCGGTTTTTTCGACGTGCTCGTCGTTGGCGTTGAAGCCAAAATCGCGGGCGGGCGGCAGCAGAATATCCAGGATTCTGTCTTCCGCTTGATCCTGGGCGCGGTCGCGAACTTTTTTGGTTTCCTGCTCGCGGGTTTGTTTGATCGACGTTTCGACCAAATCGCGAATAATGGAATCGACATCTTTGCCGACGTAACCGACTTCGGTGAACTTCGTTGCTTCGACTTTGATGAACGGCGCATTCGCGAGCTTGGCCAAACGCCGCGCGATTTCAGTCTTACCGACGCCGGTTGGCCCGATCATGAGAATATTTTTCGGTGTGATCTCCTGGCGCAACGGATCCGGCACTTGCTGACGACGCCAGCGATTGCGCAGCGCGATGGCGACGGCGCGCTTGGCTTTATCTTGGCCGATGATGTGTTTGTCCAGTTCGTGGACGATTTCTTGCGGGGTCATTTGGCTCATTTTTTGTGCTGTGAAGAGTGAAAAGTGAAGCGTGAAAAGTAGCCGTGCATCAGCGCATCTAATACTTGGAAGTGTTTCAGTCGTTCCACGGACTGCGCTTACTTTTCACTTTTCACGTCCTATTCAAGCGTTTCAATAACGTGATTCTGATTGGTGTAAATGCAAAGATCACCGGCGATTACTAGGGCTTTCTTGATGATCTCCGGTGGTGGGAGCTCGGTATTTTCCAGCAAGGCTTGAGCCGCTGCTTGGGCGTAGGCGCCGCCGCTGCCGATGGCGAGCAGGCCCAGTTCGGGTTCGAGCACATCGCCATTACCGGTAATGATCAACGAAGTGGTTCGATCGGCAACCACGAGCATGGCTTCAAGGCGGCGCAATATGCGATCGGTGCGCCAATCTTTCGCCAGTTCAACGGCGGAGCGTAACAAGTGGCCCTGATGTTTTTCCAGCTTGGCTTCGAAACGTTCGAACAAGGTAAACGCATCGGCGGTCGCGCCGGCAAAACCGGCGAGAACCTTGTCGTGATAAAGCCGTCGTACTTTGCGCGCCGTGGCCTTGACGACCACGTTGCCGAGCGTGACTTGACCGTCGCCGCCCATGGCGACTTTGTCGCCGCGCCGCACGGAGACGATGGTGGTGCCGTGAAAACTTTCCATGAAGTGATATGCCCGGTAACCGGAAACAGAGTTATTGAAAGAGCATGAGGGCGTTGCTTGATATTTCAAGCGAACGTAGCACGCTCACAGCAAAAAGAACTTCGACCGCGCGAGTAGGGCTTTGCGATCCGCGAGCCCGTTGGTGCCGCCGTTGATAATTTTTGTAATGGCCAATACGTTGTCGCGATCGGCAAGGCGGTTGAGATCGTGTTCGTTCCAGAACCAGCAAGAAGCGTCCACCGCCAACGCCGGATCCGTTGCCAGCAATTGCGCCGCCGCCGTGCTGCTGCTGAAATCGCGGCCGCGCGCGCGGCCATATCTCGTGTAATTTTCACGGCCGGTAATTTGAATCAGCCCGCGGCCCTTGAAGCGCACGCCGTCGCCCGGTTGCGTGTTGCCCAAGTCGCGCCGACCCTCGTAGGCGCGGCCGCTGGCGATTTCTTCCGAGTAAATCAATTCGTTGCTTTCATGGCCAATCTGCGCCAAAAAATGCACGCGGCGCAGCGCCGTGTTGATCGCATTCTCGTTCATTTTTGCAACCAGCCCAGGGAAATAGCGCGTAATCTTTGCCGAACTCGCGTGAACATAAATGCCTTGCAGTTTCTTTTCCGTCAGTCCCGGCAGCAAGCCCACGCGCAACGCCGCCAAGGTTCCGCCGTTCGCATCGACCTTACCGTCGGGTCGGGCCATGTTGCGGACGCGGCGCTGAAATAACTCGATCGCGGCGATGGTCGCGGCGCTGCACACGCCGGATTCGGCCAGCGGCGCCAGCGGACTGAGTTGGTAGCTATTCAGGTTGAGAAGAATTTGGAGGGTCTTAACGTCGTCGGCGGTATTGACCCCACCGCGCCCCACCGATCGTGTGATGCACATTATTTTCTCCCCCGTCGCGTTGTTGAAGACTAGCGCACCATTTTACTGCAAACACTCAGGCTTTTACGACTATGCCACGAGGCTTACCCAGCTTGCCGTTCGACAAGGCATGCGCTGAGAGCCAGTATCTATAAGGCTCGCAGGGCATCACTATTTTTGATCGATGGTAATGGTTGCGTCCCACTGCGCCATGTTGGGCTCATCCAAACGGCGGCGGCAAGTGGCGAAAAAGAATTGGGTCGGGCCGTCGTTCGGCCAGCGCTGGGAGAGTTTTCCAAACTGCTGCGCAGCTTCGGCCAAATGTCCTTCGCAATAAATTTTTAATGCACTGGCGAAGTCGGAATAGTTCGAATCCGATACGGGTGGCGCGCGGTCGCTCACCAGCTCGAGAATGTCCAACGGTTGGGATTTTCCGAC
>JANNMV010000489.1:0-3688 GCA_031398205.1 Pseudomonadota bacterium
GTGAGAGCATTTTTCACCAGCGCCGCATTGATACTATTAACGTCACTTTGATCGACGGCAACTATGAGTAGCTCAAACGAATTCAGCAATCGCAGCCCAACGCCATCGGCACTTTCGATCAGCACTTTTGCCGCCTCGTCGGCGATGACAATGCCTTGGAGAACCGCATCCAGAGCGCGTATTAGTAAGGCGCCCAGCTCATCCGAGGACAAACTATGCAACACGTAAACCGCCGCGCGTGACAACAACGCGCCGTTAACTTCGAAGGATGGATTTTCCGTCGTCGCGCCGATGAACGTGATCAGTCCCGATTCGACGTGCGGCAAAAACGCGTCTTGCTGCGATTTATTAAATCGATGCACTTCGTCGACGAACAGAATGGTCGCACGGCCGAATTGCTCGCGATTCAATGCCGCTTGATCGATGGCCTCGCGTATATCTTTGATGCCGGCAAGCACGGCAGAAACTGGAATAAAGTCCGCATCGAATGATTGCGCCATGAGCCGCGCCAATGTGGTTTTGCCAACGCCGGGCGGCCCCCACAAAATCATGGAATGGATTTTTTTCGCGACAAATGCGATGCGCAGCGGTTTGCCTTGGCCAAGCAGATGGGTTTGGCCGATTACCTCATCAAGCGTTTTAGGACGCAGTAATTCCGCTAGCGGCGGCAGCAGTGCAGCCATGCCGTCACGATCATAGGTTACTCAAACTTGACCGAGTCGAAGAACAGCGGCGCCAAGCGCTTCGCGACCGTTTCTTGGGTTTTGGAATATTCCACCAGCATGGTGAACAGGTCTTCATCCAACAATACCGTGCGCTGCATCAGCGAGCCTTGCTTTGTCTCGATTTCGCCCTCAATCGCTTCATGGTTGTTAAACTTCATCGCCTTGAGCTTTTTATACGGGGACTTTCCCTTCGGTGATTTGAGTTGTTCGAACTGCTTGCGCGCAGTCGATAAACCGTTGTGAAAATGTACACGTGTCGTGGTAAATCGAATCCGTTGCAGCATCGTCGCGCTGAGCACATGGGCCTGGTCAACCAGCGACTTAGGATTTTCATGTAGCACGGCAAAGTCATTGAACTTGCCCGGTAACTTGACCGAATAACCGCCCTTGGTTGACGTTGCGGTGGTCCAACCGCTGTCATCCAACTCACCGGCGGCTTGTCGATGCATGGTGATTTTCGGTTTCTCCGTCTGCGCGAAAGACGTTCCGATCGTGACGACAAACCACATCGACAGTGTGGCCCATTGAATGGCTTTTATTGCTTTCACTATGCGATCCCCTCACCGATACGTTGAGACAACTATTCACCCACTACATCAGCGCCCTTAGGTGGCACGAATTTGAACAAATCCGTCGCCAGCTTTGGATTTTTTTCGACCTTAGCGAATCGAATAATGGTTTTTTGACCGAAGCTGTCAATTAGCTCCATCGCCTGTAATCCTGCTTCGCCGAAACCCATGCGGATGCTTTCAAACGTCGTATCGCGATCCTTCGGCTGCGCATTCAGCCACTCCAGACCATCCTCACTGCCGCCATCAATTAGGGTAAAACTACGTTCAATCTCGTTGCTGCCGGCGAGCAACGCCGCCGGGCTCGAACCCAGGGAATCACTGAGTTTTTTTACTGTCACTTGATTGAGATCACTATCCCAAATCCACAATTTTTGGCCATCGCCGACAATCAATTGCGGATAGGGTTTGGTGTATTCCCAGCGAAACTTTCCGGGACGGGAAAACTGCATCGTGCCACCGGATTCGCTGCTCACTTTTCCAGCGCGATCCACTACCGTCTGGATAAATTGCGCCCGCAGCGTTTTCGCGCCGTCGACAAAATCGCGTAGCCGGTCAACGCCGCCAGCCTCGACGTTCGCGGTAATGGCGATCATGGCGACGATACTGCTAAAAACTTTATTCAACATGGTTTTTGATGGGTGTGAGTGAGGATGAAAGGTTAACGCGCGAGGACGGCAAGGGGCTTACCGTTCCACGCTCGCGCCGGGTACCAGAATTTCGCGGTTGCCGTTGGACTGCATGGCCGATACCATACCGGCTTTTTCCATGTCCTCGATCAAACGCGCCGCACGATTATAGCCAATACGTAAATGGCGCTGCACCAGAGAGATCGAGGCGCGGCGCGATTTCAGCACGATTTCCACCGCTTGGTCGTACAGCGGATCCTTTTCGCCTCCACCAACACCGGTCAGAATATCGACCTCCCCATTGGCACTTTCGTCGCCATCCAAAATGCCGTCGACGTAATTCGGCTCGCCTTGCTGTTTCAAATATTCGACCACCTTGTGCACCTCTTGATCGGCGACAAAGGCGCCATGCACCCGTTGCGGATAACCGGAGCCCGGCGGCAGATACAACATGTCGCCCTGTCCCAATAAGGCCTCGGCGCCCATTTGGTCGAGGATGGTGCGTGAATCTATTTTGCTCGATACTTGGAAGGCAATGCGGGTTGGGATATTCGCCTTGATCAAGCCGGTGATCACATCAACCGACGGTCGTTGGGTCGCCAAGATCAAGTTAATGCCCGAGGCGCGTGCTTTTTGCGCCAATCGCGCAATCAACTCCTCGACTTTTTTTCCGACTACCATCATCAAGTCGGCCAACTCATCGATCACCACAACGATGAGCGGCAAGGCGTCGAGGGCGTCGGGATTGTCGGGCGTGATGCTAAAGGGATTCTTCAGCGGCATCCCGGCCTTATTCGCCTCGGCGATTTTGCTGTTGTAACCCGCCAAATTGCGCACCCCCATAGCGGACATCAGCTTATAACGCCGATCCATTTCGCCGATACACCAATTCAACGCCGCGCTGGCCTGGCGCATGTCGGTCACCACCGGCGCAAGCAGATGCGGAATGCCTTCGTACACCGACAATTC
This sequence comes from Pseudomonadota bacterium, assembly GCA_031398205.1. Taxonomy (GTDB): domain Bacteria; phylum Pseudomonadota; class Gammaproteobacteria; order Burkholderiales; family JALYOK01; genus JALYOK01. The sequence continues at coordinate 2,893 of JANNMV010000489.1, forward strand.
CAACATTTTCGGATCGATAAGAATCAAGCGAATCCGCTGCGGCGAAGCTTTGTACAGCAGGCTCAATATCATGGCGTTGATCGCCACCGATTTTCCCGAACCGGTCGTTCCTGCGACCAGCAAGTGCGGCATCCGGGCAAGATCGGCGACGATCGGATAACCGGCGATATCCTTGCCCAACGCCAAGGTCAAGGGCGAGGCCATTTCGGCGTAGACCTTGGAACTTAAAATCTCAGACAGCCGCACTATTTGACGCTTGGGATTAGGAATCTCCAAGCCCATACAGCTTTTTCCCGGAATCGTTTCGACCACACGAATCGAGGCAACTGACAGGGAACGCGCCAGATCCTTCACCAGGCTCACGATCTGACTACCCTTGACGCCGACCGCCGGTTCGATCTCGTAGCGCGTCACCACCGGGCCGGGATAAGCCGCGAGAACCTTTACCTGAACATTGAACTCAAGCAGTTTTTTCTCGATCAAGCGTGAGGTGAATTCCAAGGCGTCGTTGCCCATGGTTTCCACGGGTGCGGCGGCGGCATCCAATAAAGACAACGGCGGCAATTCGGAATCGGGTAAATCGGCGAACAGCGGTACTTGTTTTTCCTGCACGACGCGGGCGGATTTCACCACTTCCGGCGCTGGCGGCGCGATTAACACCGGTTCACGCTGATCGAATATGCGCGTTAACTCGCCGACACTTTCTTCGCGCTCGATCTGCGCCGCTTCGCCGGCGCGACGATCGCGCCATGCTTGAAAGCGTTGGTGGCTAGTGATGACTAGCAACTCCAATGCA
>JANNMV010000505.1:0-1802 GCA_031398205.1 Pseudomonadota bacterium
CCACCGATCGATAGGCTTGAGCTCAGCAAAACGCCGATCAAGGTTCTTGCGGGCAAGATTGCGAGAATTCATAATAATAATCTACAAGATATAAAATTATATTAATATAATAACTTATAAACTATTAAATATCCATACAAGCAGCCCAATTGAAGCACAAATTCACCGCCAGGTCACTCCATTCTCCGGGGTTCGTGCCTCAACCCCAACCGCCAAGTCTGCAAAGTTTATTTCGAAACGGTGAGGATTTTGTGAGGTTAGCGCTGTCACGGCATCGCAAAATGAGAATGCCATCGTTTTTCTCTTGGCTGGAGAGAAAAAGGACACATTGCAAAAAATATAGTTGGCTGAGCGGTTTTCGGATTGTATGTTTGTTGCGGTATGGGCAAGGCGGTAATGGGCGAGTTCATTCAATCGGTGTTACGCCGCAGCGGGAAAACTCGCACGCGAGCACGGGGTTCCGGTCGCGTAGGTTGGCGGTGAGCGCAGCTAACCCCAACACAAGCTGAGTTCGAGTATGCCGTTAGGGTTCGCGCCGCTCAGCGCCAACCTACGAGCTAGAGTCCGGTGTATGCGGATGCGTATCCGACAACCTCAATGACGGTAAAGAAGGATCAAGTTTTGATGGTGACCGAAGGCGAAGCGGGCGAATTCAAAATCGTTTCGTGCGAGCGCGCGCCCATGGATTTCGATACGGCGGCAGAAGTGCGTGCATTTAAGAAACATTTGTCGTCGGAAAACGATGTGCCGTATGCCCAACAGAAAATGCTTCTGAACTGGGCGAAAACCAAGCGCTTAATCGAATGCACCCATAGATCCAATGGTGTTCAGTGGTGGTTGGGCTTGCGTGGCGAGCTGTTCGATTCTTTGGATCAAAAAAATCGTCTTGAGTGGCGAACCTCGCCGAGAATTCTAACCAATTCGTCGCTTGCCACGTCCAGTTGGACTACCCGGATTGATTCCGGTCAGCCGGTGCGACGCGCGTGGCGTCACGGGCAAACCGGTGTGTTGCGTGCGAAACGATTTGCTGCGATCGGCGCGGCGTGCCGCTTCCGGCGAGCGGCCGGTGCCGAGCGGTTGAAAGCTCGGAATCAATTGCCGCTTGCCGTTGCCGATCAAATCGGCGCGGCCCATGGTTTTCAGCGCGTCGCGCAGCAACGGCCAATTTTCTGGATCGTGGTAGCGCAAAAAAGCTTTGTGTAGTCGGCGTTGTTTCGTACCTTTGGGGATCACGATATCTTCGCTATCGCGCGTGACTTTGCGTAGCGGATTTTTGCCCGAGTGATACATCGCCGTCGCGGTCGCCATTGGGCCGGGCAAGAACGCCTGCACTTGATCGGCGCGAAAACCGTTTTGCTTGAGCCACAACGCGAGTTCGAGCATGTCTTTGTCCGTCGTGCCGGGATGCGCGGCGATGAAATACGGAATTAGGTATTGCTCCTTGCCCGCTTCCTTGGAAAATTGGTCGAACAATTCTTTGAATTTGTAATACGCCCCGACGCCCGGCTTCATCATTTTCGACAGCGGGCCGTCGCCGATGGCTTCCGGCGCGATTTTCAAATAGCCGCCGACGTGATGCTGCGCGAGTTCTTTCACATATTCCGGCGATTCGATTGCCAGGTCATAGCGCACGCCCGAAGCGATCAATACTTTTTTGATGCCGGGCAATTCGCGCGCACGGCGATAGAGTTTGATCAGCGGCGCGTGATCGGTGTTCAAGTTCGGGCACACGGCGGGAAACACGCACGATGGCCGCCGGCACGCCGATTCGATCTCTTTGCTCTTGCAAGCGAGGCGATACA
>JANNMV010000524.1:0-2795 GCA_031398205.1 Pseudomonadota bacterium
CGCGTTGCGCGAGGATGCGCTGAAATTTGCGGCGCACGTAGGCATTGTGGGTCATCAGAATATCCGCTGTATCGCAAACGATTTCGAAGTTGAGTGGGTGGCGATTCTCCGTGCGCAGCGCGTATTGCATCGCCAGCGCAAGTTCGACGCTGCCTGCGCCACCGCCTACCAGGGCAACTCGCATCGGCTTCGCGCGTTTGGTGAGCGTGGCACGCATAACATTCCAGCCAAGTAAAAAGTCCTCAATCGGCTTGATCGCCAACACGTTTTCTTTCGCGCCGGGCGTGTCGTTCAGCGGCGGTGTCGATCCGGTGTTGATCGAAAGTAGGTCGTAGCCCAATGTCGAACCATCTTCTAAATTCAATTGCCGTTGCGCCAGATTGGCGCTTACCACGCTGGTTTGGCGGAACTCAACGTTACTGCGTTGGGTCAGCGATTCTAGATGGATATGGCATTCGTCGAACTCATAGAGTCCTGCAACAAGGCCTGGCAGCATGCCGGAGTAGGGCGCGTGCATCGTTCGATTGACGAGAATGATTTCCAAGTCGGCGAGCGGCGTTTGCGCAAAGGCTTCGAGGACAAACAAATGGCTGTGGCCGCCACCGGCGAGCACCAAACGTTTCATCGCCGACTATTCCGGCGATCGCAAACGAATATCGCCGTAGTAAGCCGTTGCCGCTTCGCCGGTGTTGTCCGTATCGGTCATGATGGCGATGCCGGAGACGTTAGGGGGTTCCTCGTCGAAGACCCGCTTGTAATCGTCGTAAACATTGCGGCGATAGCTTTGCCATTCGCCTAATTTTGCCGTGCCGCTTTCCACTACAATCATGCGCAATCGATCGGTGTAGGCATTCGGTACGATGGCGCCGACCGGCAACTTCGATTCCCAAATGTAGTTGATGCCGGCGTGGGGTGGATAGCTTCCGTAGATCGATTTCGCCAATCCATATTTGGTGCGCTGCCATGCGGACACGCGAGCCGGATCGTATTTGAAGGTGAGATAAATACGTGCGGGATAGTCATCGCCCGCTTTACTTTTTGGATTGCCCTTTGTAAGCACGTTGGCAACTTTCCAGCGCCATTCGAGAATTGGGAATTCCTTGAGATTAAGATCAAGCGGCTTGGTTAAGCCCGACGCGGATGCGTTTGCCATCGCTTTCATGACTGTGGCGTCGCCGTCCTTGACGAGTTCGTAGACGGTGTGTTGGTCTATTTTTTTGAACGTTTGCAATTGCCAGCCTTCCGGTAGCGCGCCACCCGGCGCGGATTTTGAGAATGGGGCGAGTTCTAAAATTGTTTCAGCATTGCTGCCGTTACAAATTGCCCAGATAGCCATGGCGCGAAAAAGCCACTGGATTCCCGTGCCCAAAGGGCACGCGGGAATGAGGGGCTGGCCTGGGGCCACTAATAGAATGACTGATCGAGTGGATCGGATGGTCGCGGCCTAGGCAAACACAAACGGCAACTGACTGCGCACTTGGTGGTAGCGCTGCTGCAGGTCTTGCGTGGTGTTCGCGCCGAGATTGAATACGGCGTATCGATAGCTGCCGAGCCATTTATATTCCCGCGCCAGGCTGCTGCCTTTTTTTAAGTAAACCATGATGCGTGCATCCGGATATTGCTGGCGAATGCGCTTGACGTGTTGCGGGTCCGGCCCGCTCTTTAGCTTGCTGCCGGGAAACGCGCGTAGGACAAAGCTCGCCGCGTGATTACAGGCGCCCTGACGAAAACAATGTTTTGGCGTGTTGCCGAGCGTGAGGTCGGTCAGAATGTCGTAGGGATTGTAGCCATCGACTTTTTCGTAAAGGTCCGCGAATTGGTAGGCCATGCGCGGATTCATCTCGATCATTTTCAGGTCGCCGCTGGCTGGGTTATAGAAAAATTCGACATTGAACAAGCTCTGATTCAAGCCAAACGCCTTCACCACGCGCGCGACGATATCGCCCATTTTCTCTTGTACCGATTCGGGCAAAGACGACGGATACTCGAAACGCTGAAACGCATTGGTGCCCGGATACATGACCGCATCCACCACGCCCATGATTTTTACCGCGCCGTTGTGAACGTAGCCATCCACCGTGACCTGTACGCCTTCCATCACTTCTTCACCCAAAATATGATGGGCGTCGAGCGGAAAATGAGTGTATTGCTGCGCTAAATCTTCCGCCGGCTGGATAAGTTTTTTCAGGATCCAGGATTCCAACGGTTTGAAGGTCAGATGCCGCTTGAGTTCGGCAAAGTTATCGACGCGCTTGGCGAGAATCGAATAGGTCGCCTTCACCGGCTTCACGAACAGCGGGAACTTTTGTTTGACCTCTTCCTCGCGTTGCACGTAGGGCGAAAACACCGTGTAGGCCGGCGTTGCCTCGGGTGCCACCGTACGCGAATATTCGCGGGCGTAAAATTTATGTTGCGCCGTGAGGATGGCGGCCGGCGGCACGCCGGGCAACCCAAGGCGTTCGGCGATCACGGCGGCGATGACCGCCCCAAACTGCTCTTCGTTGCTGAGTACGCCGGCAAGCCCAGCGCGGCGATATTTCGCGACCATGCGCTCGATGAAACGCCCGGCGGAAAAGGTCATGAGCCGAGCATTCTCGGGGAACTTGTGAAGATCAAAGCCTTCGTAAACAAAGCGCAGCTTGCCGCGATAACGAGGGGCGTCGAACTCCCAGTGGTCCCATTCGTTGGGAAAAAGGATCAGAATTGTTTTTTCCGTCATTCTTCTTGCTTCGCGTCGGTTAAATTACGGCCCGATCCAAGGTGAAACCTTTCATTAAATGATTCAGTTGCGGATC
>JANNMV010000194.1:0-21480 GCA_031398205.1 Pseudomonadota bacterium
CATCGATCAAGCGGCATTGAATCGCAAGCAATTCGGCCGTGCGACCATTCTGTTCGTTGACGAAGTGCATCGATTTAATAAATCCCAACAGGACGCGTTTTTGCCGCACGTCGAATCGGGACTGATCACGTTCATCGGCGCGACGACGGAAAATCCATCGTTCGAAGTTAACGGCGCGTTACTGTCACGCGCGGCGGTTTACGTGTTGCATAGTTTGTCCTCGGATGAGCTGGGCGCCTTGCTAAGACGCGCTCTGGATGCGGTTCTCCAAGGCATTGTCATCGCCGACGAGGCGGCAAAAGCGCTGATCGAAAGTGCCGATGGCGATGGGCGTCGACTGCTGAATTCGATTGAGCAACTCAAAGTTGCCGTTGAACAAAGTAACGTCGATAGCATCGACGCGGCGCTGGTGCAAAATGCTCTCACGCGCAACGGCCGCCGCTTCGACAAAGGCGGTGATCAGTTCTACGATCAAATTTCGGCGTTGCATAAATCCATTCGCGGTTCCAATCCCGATGGGGCGCTGTATTGGCTGGTGCGTATGTTGGATGGCGGCGCCGATGCGCGCTACCTGGGTCGCCGCTTGATACGCATGGCAAGCGAGGATATTGGACTGGCCGATCCGCGCGCGCTGAATCTCACCCTCGACGCTGTCGCGACATTCGAGCGGCTCGGTTCACCGGAAGGCGAGTTGGCGTTGGCGCAAGCCGCGTTGTATTTGGCCTGCGCACCGAAGAGTAACGCCGCTTACGTCGCGTATAATGCGGTGCGCGCTTTCGTGGCAGGAGATCAGTCGCGGCCGGTGCCGGTTCATTTGCGCAATGCGCCGACCAAACTGATGAAAAATTTGGGTTATGGGAGCGAATACCGCTATGCCCACGACGAGGAAAATGCCTACGCCACGGGCGAACAGTATTTGCCGGACGGCATTGAAAGCAAACGTTGGTACGAACCGACCGATCGCGGTTTGGAAGGCAAGATTCGCGATAAGCTCAATGCCTTGCGCGAATTGGACGCAAAAGCAAAGAAAAAAATGTAGGGTGCGCAACGCGCACCGTTTCATCATCACTGTGCCAATAATGCACACTACGGACCATCATGTTAGATATTCAATTATTCCGCACGGATCTAGACGGCACTGCCAAGCGCCTTGCTGGGCGTGGCTTCCAGCTCGATGTGGTGGCATTTAGCGCGCTGGAAAGTGAGCGCAAAACGATCCAGGTGAAGACGCAAGAGTTACAAGCGAAACGCAATCAATCGTCGAAGCTGATCGGTCAAGCAAAAGCAAAAGGTGAAGACGCTTCCGCCATCATGGCTGAAGTGGCAAATCTCGGCGATGAGTTGAAAGCAGCGGAAGCGCAACTCGAAGCGGTGCAAGCCGAGCTGCAAGAATTGATGTTGAATGTACCAAACCTACCCGACGCGAGCGTTCCGGTGGGGAAATCGGCTGATGACAATATCGAAGTTCGGCGTTGGGGCACGGCAAAGAAGTTCGATTTTGAAGTCAAAGATCACGTCGATATCGGTACGAATCTTGGCGGGTTGGACTTCGAGACTGCCGCTAAGCTGTCAGGCGCGCGCTTTACGCTGATGCGCGGCAAGATCGCCCGGCTGCATCGCGCCATTGCCCAATTCATGCTCGACACCCAAACTCAGGTTCACGGCTATGTCGAGCACTACACGCCCTATATCGTCAATAGCGAAACTCTGCTCGGTACCGGGCAGTTGCCGAAATTCAAGGACGACATGTTCGCCGTGCGCAAGGGTGGAGACGCCGAGGCGGAAGATTTGTATTTGATTTCAACGGCGGAAATTTCGCTGACGAATACGGTGCGCGGCGAGATCGTTCCGCTCGATCAATTGCCGCTCAAACTCACGGCCCACACGCCGTGTTTTCGCTCCGAAGCGGGAAGCTACGGCAAGGACACCCGTGGCATGATCCGCCAACATCAATTCGATAAAGTTGAAATGGTGCAGATCGTGCATCCGGAACAATCCTATGCAGCGTTGGAAGAAATGGTCGGCCATGCCGAGGCGATTTTGCAGAAGCTGGATTTGCCGTACCGCGTGATGGCGTTGTGTAGCGGCGATATGGGGTTCGGCGCGGCAAAAACCTACGATCTTGAAGTTTGGCTACCGGCGCAAAATGCCTATCGAGAAATTTCCTCATGCTCGAATTGCGAGACGTTTCAAGCTCGGCGCATGCAGGCGCGGTTTCGTAACGCGTTGGGCAAGCCGGAATTGGTTCACACGTTGAATGGTTCCGGCTTGGCCGTGGGCCGCACTCTAGTGGCCGTGCTGGAAAATTATCAGCAAGCCGATGGTAGCGTGTCGATACCATCGGTGTTGGGGCCCTACATGGGCGGTCTGGAAAAAATCACTTAACACGATGCCACGTTATTTTGCGTTAATCCCCACCGCCGGAAGTGGGACTCGGCTTGGCGGTGAAACGCCGAAGCAGTATCTCGAAATTGCCGGCAAATGTTTGCTCGCTCACGCCGCCGCAACGCTGCTCGCGGAGCAACGGATCGTCAAGATATTTATCGCGACCCTGCCTGAAGACCCCTATGCCGAGCGGATCCCAGCCATGCCCGGCCTGGAAGCCACGCTGGTATTGCCTTGTGGCGGCGCCACTCGAGCGCAGACGGTGCTAAATGGTTTGCGCGCGATGGAAGGCCATGGTGTGCTCGATAACGATTGGGTGGTGGTGCATGATGCCGCGCGGCCTTGTTTGTCAACAACGGCGCTGAGCCGCTTGATCGACGAGGTGGGTGACGATGTGGTGGGTGGTCTGCTGGCGGTGCCGGTTTCCGATACCCTAAAGCGTGCTGACGCATACCAACGCTCGACAGCTACAGAACCACGCGCCGGACTCTGGCAAGCACAGACGCCGCAAATGTTTCGGGTCGGCGCCTTGCGCAGTGCGTTGCAAGGTGCGCATTTCGACGCCATCACCGATGAAGCCAGCGCGATTGAGGCGGCGGGGATGCGGCCGAAGTTGGTGATGGGCGAGCGCAGCAATATCAAGGTCACCTATCGTGACGACCTTCCGCTTGTAGAAAGGCTTCTGGCGCGGCGGTCAGAGGCATGACTAAACTGCGCGTCGGTCAGGGCTTTGATGTTCACGCCTTTGCGGCCGGCCGAAAGTTGATCATCGGCGGAGTCGAAATTTCGCATCCGGTCGGGCTGCTAGGACACTCCGATGCGGATGTTTTACTGCATGCGATTTGCGATGCCTTGCTCGGTGCGGCCGGCTTGGGTGATATTGGCCAGCACTTTTCCGATCAAGATGCCGTGTTCAAGGACATCGATAGTCGTGTGTTACTGCGTGCGGTGAAAGATAAACTCCGCTTGCGGGATTTTGACGTGGTGAATGTCGACGCCACGATCATCGCGCAAGCGCCACGCATGGCGCCGTACATCGCCGATATGATCGCGAATATTGCCGGCGATCTCGATGTGACCGAAAACGCGATCAACATTAAAGCGACGACGACGGAACGGCTGGGTTTTACCGGTCGCGGCGAGGGGATCGCCGCGCAGGCGGTGTGCCTTATCGAGCGGCGTGCCCCAGGCGAGCTATAGGTCGGCGTCGGAACTGGTTTGCGACAAGCGACTGACCAAGTTACGTAAGAAAATCTTATTAAACTGCAACTGGGTGCTTTCCGACATCAGGTCCATTTGTGGGACGTGAAGGCGCACGATTTGAACATCATCCAGGGCGCTGATTGCGGTAGTGCGCTCTTGATTGGTGGGATTGAGGAAGGAGATTTCGCCGAAACAATCGCCAGCTTTCAGCGCGTTCAACATGCGCCCGCCTTTGGTCACCTTGACCTTACCTTTGACGATGACGTAAAACGCCTGGTCAATATCGCCTTCCTGTAGGACGCTTTCGTTTTTCTTGCGGCTGACCCAATCGGCGTTGCGCACGACTTCCTTGAGTTGTTCTTCGCGGAAAAATTTGAAAAAATTGAGGTCGCGAATGAGATTTACTTTTTCCGCCTGGCTTAGCTCATTGACAATTTGTTCCCATTCCTTAAGGCTATCAGCTAAGTCGCGCGAGAATTCATACCAGTTGGCATAGCGCACCGAAACATCTTTATGCATCGCCTTCTGCACAATGGCTACCAGCCGATCCGGCAGCTCGGGACGAAAATCGGTAATCGGCGTCGCCGGTTCGTTCAAAATCTTATTCAACATGGAAGGGAAACTCTGCGCCGTGAATGGCAGTTTCCCGCACAGTAGTTCGTACAACACGATTCCCATCGAGTAGATGTCGGATTGCACCGACGGGTTTTCCTCGTTGATCTGCTCTGGCGACATGTACGCTGGCGAACCGAGGAAACCCTGAACTTGGGTGGTCTGCGTGGTGGAAATATGCGCCGTTCCGAAGTCGCTGATCTTGATATCGTCTTGATCGCTCAAGAGGATGTTCGCGGGCTTGATGTCGCGATGGATTACGCCGTTTTGGTAGGCGTAATCCAAGGCCCGGCAGCATTTGAACACCAGCATCGCGACTTTGCGAATGGGCAGTAGATTGTCTTCGCTACAGTATTGTTTCAGGTTCCCGGCCGGCACATACTCCATGACCAGATAGCTCAATTCCGCGTCGGTCGAAGCGTCGAACACCTTGACGATATTGGGATGCACCAACTTGCCGGCGAGGGATGCCTCGATTAAGAACAGTTTGCGGCGGCGTGCCGCTTCGGGATCCTGGTCATCAATGGCCTTGTCCGGCACTTTAAGCGCGACTTTGCGCTGATTGAATGGATCGTCCGCCAGGTAAACCGTTGCGCAGGCGCCACGCCCAACTTCGCGAATGATAATGTACTTCCCGACTCGTTCAGGTGATACTGGATCGCTCATTTGATCGTGGACCGTTATATTTTCGCCATTGGCGATTAACTTAAATGTTTAGAAATACCGCAAAAGGTATTGTAAATTATGTATTATGATACCCTGATCTTAAAGCAAAGTATCAACAAACTCAGTTTGAATGTGTTCCAAGGTTAGTTGGAATTTTCTACAGAAAATTCAACAGAAGCAATATGATATCATTTATACTAGTTAAACATATATAGATAATTCATTCAACTATATAATTTATTGAACAATTTCATATTTTAAACTTGAAAGTGCGCTGAGTTATGTGGAAAAAAAGCGACGTAATCTCCACTTTTCTGACCGATGCGGAGTCGTTTGCTTGTTAATAGCGCGAAGTGGTGATCACGTTCTAAAGGTTACCTTGCCTGATCGCGCCGATGTTTCCGCGGCTTTGGCGATCCGTGAGTCGTTGCTGCGTGCGCAAATCGGCTCAATAGATGCCGTCGTGCTTGATGCATCCCGTGTCGTTAAACTTGACGTGGCGGCGATTCAGTTACTGCTCGCGTGGCTTAAAGTACTTGATTCCCAGCACATACCGTGGCGTTGGAGCGGCACTTCGGAAACGTTTAAACAAGTCGTTATTTTGGCCGGTTTAGCACACACGTTGCGCCTAGAGAGCGGCCAGCCCAATGAACATGCCAATCTTTGATCGCCAACAACTGACGATTTATACACTCTTGGCGCTTTTTCCTTGGGTGTGGGCCGTATTTTTTGTTCCGCTTTGGGTCACTGGCGTGGCGTTATTGTTGGCGATCGCCGCAATTGTTGTCGCCCTGTGCTTTACCTCGGCGCGAGTCCTGGAATTGCCGGTTGCCGACGAGCCGGATGTTGACGCTCCAGACGATAAAAAAGCCATTCGCCGTGCCTCGCGTCCGCTGCGGCGCTTACTGTCGCGCTGGTCCGGGATAACCCACAGCACCACGACGGAACTGGGCGAAACGCAAGGCGCGCTGCAGGAAGTAATCGAGGAATCGGAAACAGCGGTACTAAGTATCAGCAAGAGTTTTCGGAATATCACTCACCGGTCGACTCAGCAGATCGAATACGCGATGGGGTTGTTGCAAACCACTCGCGGGCCGGGCGACGTGGGCAGCGGCGACAGCACCGAGGGCGAAATGTCGCTCCCGGAGTATATTCGCGCCTATGAGGTGCTGCTTAATCTGACTATCGACCGGTTAAGCGACTTTGCCAAAGAGTGTCTAACCACGCTCGACGGCACGGAGCAAACCGGCGGCAACGCAATCACGCTCGCCGAATTACGTGAAAAATTGCGCCACATCGCCGAAGAAAACCATAACGACGCGGATCAAAGTCGCGCCGATGCGATTCACCTCAGCGGCGGGATGGTGCTGAAGAATCAACAGGTGAACGATGTGTTGAAACATATTAATACGACTGCTCAAGAGATTCGCCGAGACGTCAATCAATTAATTGTCGCCATGCAGTTCCAAGATATTACCCAGCAGAAACTCGAACGCCTACGCGGTCCGTTGTTGTCCGAGATTATCAAATCCCTCGGTAGTATCTCGGATGAGACTCGAGTGCTAAGTAAGCAGCTTAAAATGGGCATACTGCCGCTGCCTTCGGCGAAAAGCCGGGGTACGGAAAGCGCGGGGCGTGACGAAGAACCCGCCGAGGTCGACGAAGCGGAACGCCAGCCCAGTGCCGGTCAGCTTGGATCGAAACCGAAGCCCATCTCCGGTGGTGGTGAAGGAAATTCAGTCGAACTTTTCTAGGATGATATTTATGGCCTTTATTCTAATCGTTGATGATTCAAATACCATGCGCCAGATGGTGCAATTCACGCTGACCGAAGCCGGTCACGAAGTGATCGAAGCCAGGGACGCTGCCGAGGCAATGCAGCAGTTACAACTGAATAATTTTGATTTAGTGATCTCCGACGTCAACATGCCGGGCATGAATGGCATTGACCTGGTGAAAGAAATTCGCACTATGCCGGACTATAAATTTACCCCCGTCTTGGTGTTGACTACTGAATCCGAACAGGAGATCAAGCAACGTGGCCGTGCGGCCGGCGCCACCGGGTGGATTGTCAAACCGTTCAATCCTGAAGTGCTGTTGTCGGTTCTCGGCAAAGTGCTAGGCTGATTTAGCCAGACCGCATGGCTATCGATCTCGCTCGATTTAACGCAACGTTTCTAGCTGAAAGTTTCTCGGGATTGGACTCCATGGAGACCGACCTGCTGGAGATTGAGCGCGGATCAAGCGATCCAGAATTATTACAATCGATTTTTCGTACCGTTCATTCGATTAAGGGAGGAAGCGGTAGCCTAGGTTTTGATGCCATTGCCGATTTTTCCCATCAACTCGAATCATTGCTGGATAAACTTCGCGGCGGGCAGGTTAAGCCTAATCGCGAGCTGGTTAACTTGCTGCTCCGATCGGTGGACGTCGAGCGCAGTCTTCTGGGTGAAGTACAGAACGGTATCGGTATCGACATGTCCGTGGTTGAGCAATTGAAAAACGAAATCTCGCATTGGCATTCGAGCGTATTACCGATTGGGTTACCCAAAACGGAAGCGGCCGTCGGGCAAACAGTAACCTATCGCATTGAATTCAAACCGCATCGCGGTTTCTTTCTCTCCGGAAATGATCCGATTCGCATCCTGCGCGAATTGGCTAGCTTGGGCGAAATTGAGACGAACTGCGAAATCAGTCAGTTGCCGCCGCTGGCGGAAATCGATCCGGAGGCCAGTTATTTGAGCTGGGCCTGTCGTTTGCATACCGTACACACGTACGATGCGGTGCGTGAGGTGTTCGCGTGGGTGACGGACGATTGCGATTTGAGTATGCAGGTTGTGCCAGAACTGGGCGGATTGACCCATCCCCAGCGTAATCCAATACCGAACCCGCAAAGCGTAGACCGGCGCGCGGAGGATCATGGCTTCGGTCGTCGCGCGTCGGATCGAGTCACCATGGATTTAGCGTCCAGCGACGTGGGCGCGACGCGGCAGCAGACACTGCAAGTGTCGGCCGAGAAAATCGATGGCCTGGTCAACCTCGTTGGTGAACTGGTCATCACCCAGACCATGCTAAAACAGAGCATCGACCATTTCGATATGAGTCGATTGGTTCAACTGCAAGCGACGATCGCGCTGTTCGAACGCAATACCCGTGAGTTGCAACAGGCCGTACTCGCGATCCGAATGCTGCCTGTGAGTTTTGTGTTTGGTCGCTTCCATCGCTTGGTGCGGGATATCGGCATGGCCTTGGGCAAGAAAATTTCACTCGAGATTTCTGGCGAGAACAGCGAATTGGACAAGAGCGTGATCGAAAAACTGTTCGATCCGCTGACTCACCTTGTTCGCAATGCCCTCGATCACGGCCTAGAAACGCCGGAAGAACGCCTCAGCGCCGGCAAACCTGAGGTGGGCACGCTGAGTCTGCATGCCCAGCATCGCGGTGGGCATATCGAGATCGCCGTACGGGACGACGGCCGTGGCCTTGACCCGGATAAGATCGCGGCGAAAGCCCGCACCCTGGGATTGATTGCGAGTGAGGAAACCCTCGACGCGCAGCGCGCGCAGCAACTGATTTTCCGGTCAGGTTTTTCGACTGCCGATCGCGTCAGCGACCTGTCGGGCCGAGGCGTTGGGCTGGACGTAGTTCGTGAGAACATCACCTCGCTTGGCGGACGTGTCGAAGTAACATCGACGCCGGGTCAAGGGTCGATGTTTCTGATTCGATTGCCGCTTACTCTGGCGATTGTCGAGGGAATGTTCGTGCAGGTCGGCGCCGATACTTTTGTATTGCCGCTCGCATTTATCACGGAATGCATGCAGTCGAACGAACAAATGGTTAAACGAATTGCTGGCCAGGGTATGGTCGTTGAAGTACGCGGTGAGTATTTGCCGGTCGTGGAATTGCGGCGTATCTGCAACGTCGCCGACGGCATGGAAATTGGCAAGGGCGTGTTCGTGATGATGGAGGCTGATAATAAGCGCGTGGCATTGTTGGTCGACGCCCTCATTGGGCAAGACCAGGTCGTGATTAAGAGTTTGGAAACCAACTACCGCCGCGTTGACCATCTTGCCGGGGCAACCATTCTGGGTGATGGTCGGGTTGCGCTTATTCTTGATGCCAACTCCATCGTTCGGGGACAGATTCATTGAGCGTTCTGTTAATTTGACCTAATTTGGAGTATGCGAATGTATGAGTTAAATCAAAAGCGCCAGAAAACTGTCGAGAAGCAGGAGTTTCTCGCGTTTACCTTGGGCCGCGAAGAGTATTGCATTGACATCCTAAAAGTGCAGGAAATACGCGGTTACGAGACGGTTACGCCTATTCCCAACACACCGGCGTTTATGAAAGGCGTAGTCAATTTGCGCGGACTAATCGTCCCGATCATTGATCTGCGCATTAAGCTGCAATTAGAAATGGTCACGTACGATCAATTTACGGTCGTGATTATTCTGAGTATCTGTGGACGGATTGTTGGCGTCGTTGTCGATAGTGTGTCCGATGTTATTGCGCTGGCAGCCGACGAAATTAAGGAAGCGCCACAGCTCGGCGCGGCGATTAAGACGGACTACATCAATGGCTTGGTCACGCTTGACGAGCGCATGTTAATCATAATCGATATCGAGAAACTCGCGACGATGGAGGAAATCGTTAGCCTGGGGAAGGTGCCGGAAACCGCGTAGCACCGGGGTTTATCACGTTGAACTGCCAAAAACGGCAATCAAGTTTAGTGAATACACTGCACTCCCGCGCAATGTGTCCAGGCTTGACATGATGAATGCCGCCGCTCGCTGCGTGGTTGTGCTCCCCCGATGACGCCTTAGTGGTAATAGGATTTTTCGGATTGACGACGGTTTGGCGGAATTTTAGTTTCTTGTTTAAGCGCCGCTTCCGCGCCGATCGAATCACCACCACATTACGTCCAATCTGAACGGACATCATGGGATCCGCTGTGGCACAGAAAGAATTGATTCTAGTTATCGATGACGATGTCGGCATCCGCGATCTCGCCCGCCATGTGCTGACAGCGCAGGGGTTTCGCACCATCTCGGCGGACAATGGCGCGCAGGGGATGCGGCTGTTCGAGGAGCATAAGCCCGAACTCGTCATGCTTGATTTGATCATGCCCCAACAGAACGGGTTCGAAGTGTGCATTGCGTTGCGCCGTTCGCCGCATGGAAAACATACTCCAATTCTCGTGATTACCAGCCTGGATGATGTTGAATCGATCGATCGCGCCTACCAAGTCGGCGCGACGGATTTCGTAACCAAGCCGTTCAACTGGCCGTTGCTTTGCCATCGTTTGCGCTACATGCTGCGCGCCAGTCTCGCCATATCTGATCTGACCAAGAGCCGGGAGATCCTGGCCGATGCGCAACGCCTGGCCGGACTATCAAGTTGGGAATGGGATCTGAATACGAACGTCGTATATTGGTCGAAAGAAATTTATGCACGATTCGGCATTGCAGAAGACTCCGTTAATTCGAACGCTGACAGTTTTTGGAATCTTATCCATCCCGATGATCGAGATGCCGTGAAAGAGGCATTCGTTACTGCGATCAAAGCCGAAAAACCTTATGACCAAGACTATCGTATCGTCTTGCCGAACGGTGTGACACAAATCATTCATGTGCAAGGCCGTACGGAGTATGACGGCGGTGGTCGCGCGTTGCGTATGCACGGAACGATCCAAGACATCACGGAACGTAAACGCACCGAGGAACAGATTCGTCATCTCGCGTTCTATGACAGTTTGACTAGTTTGCCAAACCGCATGTTGTTCAAAGAGCAACTCAATCAGGCACTCCAATCAGCGCGGCGCGAAGAGCGCTATGTGGCGATTTTATTTCTCGACCTTGACAACTTCAAGCGCGTAAATGATACGCTTGGCCACACCGTCGGAGACTTGTTGCTGCAAGATGTTGGCGCGCGATTAGCGCAGTGCATCCGCGCGGAAGATAGCATAGCGCGCAATCCCAGCGATCAGGCAAATTTGACCGTGGCGCGTCTCGGTGGAGATGAGTTTACGGTATTACTCGGAAGAATCGCCAACACGCAAGATGCGGCGAAGGTCGCGCAGCGTATTCTCGATAGTCTGGCGGAACCCATTTTAGTGGATGGCCATGAGTTATTCGTTTCCACGAGTATAGGAATTGCCGTGTATCCGTTTGACGGTGAAGAGACCGAAACGCTAATTAAGAACGCGGACGCGGCGATGTACCATGCTAAAAGCACCGGCCGCAGTCGCTATCATTTCTACAATCCATCGATGAACGCCACCGCGTTGGAGAAACTCAATCTTGAGCGGAGTTTGCGAAAAGCGCTGGAGCGCGGCGAATTTGTCTTGTATTTTCAACCGCTGGTGCACGGCGAGACGGGCGAAATCATTGGTAACGAAGCGTTGTTGCGTTGGAATCACCCCGAGCGTGGATTAGTTTTGCCCGGCGAATTTATCCCGCTGGCAGAGGAGACCGGTCTCATTGTCCCGATTGGTCATTGGGCGATCGAAACTGCGTGCAAACAAAACATGCTGTGGCAACAATCCGGCCTGCCGTGTGTTCCCGTCATGGTCAATTTGTCCAGCCTGCAATTCCATGACCCGAAGTTTGTATTCAAAGTTGAGGAAATTCTCAAAGCAACCAAGCTGCCTCCACGTTACCTGACATTAGAGCTTACGGAAAGCATGTTGATTCATGACTCGGAACACAACATGGCGACGTTGTTGGATTTGCGCCGCCTTGGAATCGGTTTGTCGATTGACGATTTTGGGACGGGGTTTTCCTCGTTGAACTATCTCAAGCGATTTCCCGTCGATCACTTGAAGATTGACCAATCCTTTGTGCGCGATATCACCCACGATGCGAGTAATTCGGCGATTGCCCTGGCAATCATTGCCTTGGCGCGTAGCCTCAACCTGGGCGTCGTCGCCGAAGGTGTTGAAACGCAGGAAGAGCGGGATTTTTTGCGCAACAACGGATCGCCGAACATGCAGGGATTCCTTTTCTGTGAACCGCAACCGGCGGCTTTGATCGCTTCCAGGTGGACGCAACACGGCTATCTTGCGGCCGCCGGCACTGGGAAATGAACCGTTACGAAGACCCGTTCTCGGCAACCCAGCGCAATCGGCCTGTAGGTGTGGATCGGGACGGCTATGAGTAATACTGAATTCTCCAGTACGACTGACCGACAACGAGAGTTTAAGTTTGTCGAACGGGATTTTCAAATTGTGCAAAAGCTCATTTACGCCCGCGCCGGGATCAATTTGAAGGCGGGTAAGCAGGAGATGGTGTACAGCCGTCTCGTGCGCCGTTTGCGCACGTTAAAACTAAAATCGTTTCGCGAATATCTTACACTGCTCGAAAACGATCGCTCGCCCGAGTGGGAGAATTTTGTAAACGCGATCACGACTAACCTGACGCACTTTTTTCGTGAGTCCCATCATTTTGAAATACTTGCGCGCCAGTATAAAGAAATGGCGCCGGGCTCGGATTTTCGCGTCTGGACTACTGCGTCGTCAACTGGCGAGGAGGTCTATTCCATCGCCATCACGCTAACGGAAGCCGCTGCCGTGCTGGGAACGACCGCGAGTATTCTCGCCTCGGATCTTGATACCAACGTCTTGGCGCAGGCGCGCCAAGGTGTTTACAGTTTCGATCGTTTGGAGAGCGTCAGTCCGGAAAGGCAAAAGCGATTTTTTTTGCGAGGGGTAGGATCGAACGAAGGTTTCGTGCGAGTACGCGACGAGATTCGACGTGGCATTCATTTCGAGAACATTAACTTGATAAGCGAAAATTGGGAGAAGAAGGAACAATTTGACGCCATCTTTTGCCGCAATGTCATGATCTATTTTGACAAAGACACGCAGTACGCGATCCTACAAAAATTAAGTCGTATGCTGCGTCCCAATGGGCGACTGTACGTCGGTCATTCGGAAAACTTATTGCATGCCAAAGACCTATTCCAGTTGTGCGAGAAGACGGTCTATCGGCTTAGCGAGCACAGCCGCAAGTAAAACTTCACGATGAAATCAGAAGACTTCACTAATATCACCCAGCCCAACGTCTATCACGATCGGTCGTTTGACATGATGGCCGCGAAGATATTGCCGGGCGAGTTCTATGTTACCAAGCGCAACATGATGATTGTGACCGTTCTGGGGTCATGCGTTTCGACTTGCATGCGCGATCCGGACAATCTCATCGGTGGCATGAACCATTTTATGTTACCCGAGCACGGCGGCGATCCGCACAGCCCGGTCAGCATGTCGGCGCGTTATGGCGCCTATGCAATGGAAGTTTTGATCAATCAACTCTTGGGCCTGGGCGCAAAGCGCGACCGGCTTGAAGCGAAAGTATTCGGTGGCGGTCGCGTATTGGCGGGCATGACCGACGTCGGTCAGCGCAATGCCGAGTTCGTACGCGAGTATCTGCGCCTGGAACGCATCAAGATACTCGCCGAAGATTTGGGCAGCACGTATCCGCGAAAAGTATATTATTTTCCGCAGACCGGGAAGGTCATGGTGAAGCAGCTTCGGACGCTGCATAACGATACGATCTACACCCGCGAGAAAAATTATGCGGCACAACTCGACGTGGTATCGGTGACCGGCGCGGCCGATCTGTTTAAGTAGCTCCGCGATCGTGGTCACCCGAGTCTTAATCGTCGACGATTCTCCTGCGATTCGCCATATCCTGCAGGAGTTGCTGAGTGACTATGATGACCTCAAGGTGGTCGGTACGGCGTCGGATCCTTTTGTGGCGCGAGAAAAAATCAAACAACTTCGCCCCGATGTTTTGACTCTCGATATCGAAATGCCGCGCATGAATGGCCTTGAGTTTCTCGAACGCTTGATGCGGTTGCGGCCTATGCCGGTTGTTATGGTGTCGAGCCTGACTGAAAAACACGCCGAGACCACGCTACGCGCCTTAGAGCTCGGCGCCGTCGACTACATCGCAAAACCGAAGGTAGGGGCCGAGCAATCGCTGGAGGAGTATGGCGAAGAGTTGGTAAACAAGATTCGCGCTGCCGCAGCCACTGACGTGAGTTATATCCAATCGCTCGACAAGACCTGGTTGTCGCGCGCGCGAGTGCCGCCCATCGACACATTGAAAAACCCGCTCAGTGCGGAAAATCGCGTAATCGTGATGGCCGCGTCAACTGGTGGCACGGAAGCGATTCGCGATGTATTGACACAATTTCCTGAAACCATGCCACCGATTCTGGTGGTTCAACACATGCCGGAATTTTTTACGCCGATGTTCGCGCGGCGTCTGGATCAAAGCTGCCGCTTAAAAGTCACGGAGGCGCAAGACAATGAGCCGGCCCTGGCAGGGCATGCTTATATTGCACCTGGACATTCTCATATCGAGTTGATCCAGGCGGCGGGCCAGTATCGCATCCGTCTGAATACGAGCGCGCTGGTGAATCGCCACCGCCCTTCGGCCGATGTGCTGTTTTGGTCTGCCGCCGCCGTGGCGGCGGACCGTGCGATCGGCGTTCTCCTCACCGGTATGGGACATGACGGCGCAGCGGGCCTACTGGCGCTACGTGATGCTGGCGCCCATACCATCGCTCAGGATGAGGCAAGTAGTATGATATTCGGCATGCCACGCTCGGCGATCGAACTCGGCGCTGCGGCCGAGGTGTTGCCGGTGCGAATGATCGGCAAGAAAATTCTGACTCTTTTGAACGCGACGTCATCGCCTTCGGTCTAGTTTGTCGCGCTAAGCCGCGATCGCCGGTGTCGCGCTCCCCAGTGTCGTTATCTGCAGTATGTTGTGCGCCATGACACTGAGCGAATGCGCGTCGATTCGATCCGCGAAAACAACCGGTGCTCGATCAAGTGTCGGGTAGTGCGACACAGTCGAACGCCGATAAGCCGGGTCGTAATGTTCAATCAACAATTGCTCGACCAGGGCATCCCATTGCCGTTCCTGCGTGAGCAATAGCCAACCGGCAATTTTCTCCGCACCATGCAGTGAATGTAGGCAGCTCAGTTTCGCCTTTAAGTCTTCCGGGTCATGCAAAAAATGCTCGTAGTCACGCTGCAGAAACTCGATCCGGGCGCGCATGGGTAAGTCGATGCGCAGGCAGGGGCTGCGCCACATGCGCGCGATCAGCGATTCCGGAACCCGCAATAGGCCGATCTTCTTGCTCTCCGCTTCGACGAATATCGGGCGATCGGGATGGAATCCCCTTAGCGTTTGCCAAATACGGCTTTCGAAGAGTTTTTGTGCCGGCTGCGGTCGATCAGGGCGATTGCCAAGCACCGAACCGCGATGGGCGGCGAAATCCTCCAGATCGAGCACCTGGGCGCCGAGTGCCGCAAGGCACTGCAATAGGCGGCTTTTCCCCGACCCAGTCGGACCGCAGACGATGCGAAATTGCAGTGTTTCCGGCAGTTGTTCGAGTTCAGCGATAACGTGGCGGCGATAGGCCTTGTAACCCCCATCCAGCACATGGGCGTTCCAGCCGATCTGGCGCAAAACATGCGCGAGAGACGCACTGCGATTGCCACCGCGCCAACAATAAACCAGCGGCTGCCAGTTTTTCGGCCGAGAGACAAGTTCGGTTTCAAGGTGTTGAGCGATATTGCGAGCAACCAACGCGGCGCCGGTTTTTTTCGCTGAGAAACTGGAGTCCTGTTTATATTGCGTGCCGACGCGCTCCCGCTCGGCATCGTTTAGAACCGGCAGGTTGATAGCGCCAGGCAGATGATCCAACGCGAATTCCGACGGCGAGCGCACGTCGATCAGTTCGTCAAATTCATCGAGTTGTGTTACGTTAGCAATTGACGCGAATTTCAAGCAAGAGGTCCCAAATGAACGATCCGAAAGTACATGAATTTATCCGGCTAACCGAATTGTCTCACGGTGGCGGCTGTGGTTGCAAAATTGCCCCTGGTGTTCTCTCGGCAATCTTGGCGGAATCGCCAGCGACCAAGATGTTTCCCAACCTGCTGGTGGGCACGGAAAACTCCGACGATGCCGCGGTCTACAAACTTAATGACACCCAAGCTTTGGTCGCGACCACGGATTTCTTCATGCCGATCGTCGACGATCCGTTCGACTTCGGCCGCATCGCCGCAACCAACGCCCTATCGGACATCTACGCCATGGGCGGCACGCCGATCATGGCGCTGGCCATTGTCGGCATGCCGATCAACAAATTACCGGTGGAAACGATTCAACGCATTATTGCCGGTGGCAATTCGGTGTGCCAAGCGGCCGGTATTCCGATTGCCGGTGGCCATTCGATCGATTCGCCGGAACCGATCTATGGCCTAGTGGGTTTGGGTCTGGTGCATCCCGACCAAGTAAAACGCAATGACCGCGCCGAGGCAGGTGATGTCTTGATTCTGAGCAAACCCATCGGTGTCGGCATTCTCAGCGCGGCGTTGAAAAAAGGTAGCCTGTCAGACGAAGGTTACCGCGCCATGATTCAGGTGACCACGCAGCTCAACACGCCGGGCACTAAGCTTGCGTCCATGGCGGGCGTGCATGCGTTGACGGACGTGACGGGTTTTGGTTTGCTCGGTCATCTGCTCGAAATTTGTCGCGGTTCCGGCCTCACCGCCGAACTCGACTACGCGCGCCTACCGATATTGCCGCTGGCCAACGAGCTCGCGCAAAAAGGGTTTATCACCGGCGCCTCCGATCGCAATTGGCTTGCCTACGGCGAACACGTTGTGATTCCCGACAGCATGGCCGATTGGCAACGTAAACTCCTGGCCGACCCGCAGACCAGCGGCGGCTTGCTGGTTGCGTGTTCCTCGGCCGTCGCCGATCAAGTCTTGGCACTTTTTCATCAATCGGGTTTTGCCGCGACGGCGGCAATCGGTACGATGCGTTCGGGCGAAAGCAAGGTCGTCGTTCGATAAGCTATCTGCACCGCCAGGGGCCGCACGGCCCGAGGCCCACCCCCGGATAGTAGCTCCCGGCGGTGCATTGGCGACGATCCGCGCACCTATTGCCGTTCCGGGCAGAGGCCTTTCGATTTGGCTCCGTCTGAGTTTACACAAGTTCACACACTTGGTATTTGTTCTGCCCGATAATCTAGAGCAGGTTTCGGGCGCTGGTTGATTTTAAGACGCCCGCACCACGCCTTTAAATTTAGCGTTGGATAAAGACTTATGGACGGGCCTTACGATCAATCGGAAATGTTGTACGCGATTCACATCGTCGAGTCGACGCGTAACCAGAACTTATCGCAAATCATCGCCAGCCTGTATGTCGCGAGCGCGCCGGTATTGCTGCAAGCGATGCGAGATGCCGTGTCGGCGGGTAATTTGCGTGAACTCGTGCGTGCCGCCGATGCGCTTAAATCAAGCACTGCTAGCCTCGGCGCCCACCGCCTCGCCGAACTCTGTCGCGGGTTGTGTGAACTGCCTTCAAAAGAGGCGCTGACGAGGGTGCCCGCGCAACTGGAAAAAATTGCCAGTGCGGTAACAATCGTCTGCGCCGCCTTGGTCGAAAAAAGCAGTAAACCGGAAACGACTTAATTCGCCAACAACGGCGCTAACTGGCGCCACACATTGTCGAGCAGAATCGACTGCGCTTCCTTAGCCGGATGAATTCCGTCCGGCTGAAATAATTCTCGTCGTGCCTCCATCGATTCCAGCAACGAAGTAACAAGCGCGACGCGATTCCGTTGCGCCAGTTCTTCAAAGGCGATCTGGAACTTTTCTCGATAGCTCTTGCCATAATTAGTCGGCAGTCGAATACCCACCAATAACACTTTCGCCTTCGCGGCGAGGGCCGATTTGATCATGGCATCCATGTTGACGCGAAAGACATTTACCGGAAGACCGCGCAATCCGTCGTTGCCACCGAGTTGTAGGATCAGCACACGGGGTTGGTGTTGTTTAAGTGCGGCTGCAAGCCGTACGCGACCGCCGGCGCTGGTTTCGCCGCTGACACTGGCGTTCACCACACGGTAATTCGATTTCGTTGCCTGGAGCCGTTGTTGCAGCAAGCCGACCCAGCCAGTATCCTGCGGGAGACCGTATCCAGCCGACAGGCTGTCACCGAACACCAAGAGCGCAGGCCGCGCTGCGGCAGTTGCAGTGGCCACTAGGAGCAACAGAATCGACACGACGAATCGAGCGATCGACAATCCCATACTAGTTGCAGAACATTTAGGCAAACGCGTCACCACCGATGAAGGATCGTTGGACATCCTCCATGACGTGAGTTTCGCTGTCAAGGCGGGTGAGGCGGTGGCGATCGTCGGCGCCTCAGGTTCCGGCAAATCGACTTTATTGGGCTTATTGGCCGGCCTGGACGCGCCGAGTTCGGGCCGCGTTGTACTCGATGGTCACGAGTTAGCGCAAATGAACGAAGATAGCCGCGCGCTGTTTCGCGGCCAACATGTCGGCTTCGTATTCCAATCATTCCAGTTATTGCCGGCCTTGAATGCGATTGAGAACGTCATGCTGCCGCTTGAGTTGTCAGGCGCATCGGCTGTCCGACGGCGCGCCACCACGCTTCTGCAACGGGTTGGCCTGGGCGCGCGGCTGGAACACTATCCGCGCACCTTATCCGGCGGCGAGCAGCAACGGGTTGCGATTGCGCGTGCCTTTGTCAGCGAACCGAAACTGTTATTCGCTGACGAGCCGACCGGCAATCTGGATACCGCGACCGGCGCCTCGATCATCGATTTGTTGTTTTCATTAAATCGAGAACGGGGAACAACCCTAGTCTTGGTCACCCACGATGCCGCACTCGGTAGCCGCTGTAACCGTTGGCTGGAAATTTCCGCCGGTCGTTTGACCAGCGATCGCGCGACGCTCGCAGCGTCATGAATTTGCTTCGTTTGGCGTTGCGGTTATTGTGGCGCGAATGGCGCGCCGGGGAGTTTCGTTCCCTTGCTGTTGCACTGGCCATTGCCGTTGCCGGTGTGACGACGGTGAGTTTTTTTTCCGATCGCGTCGTACGAACGCTCGATCGCGAAGCGAATCAGTTGCTCGGCGCGGATCTGGTGATCATTGCCGACCACAAAATTCCCGACGATTTTTCCCGGCGTGCAATGGCGCCAGGATTGCGCTACGTCTATAACACCCAGTTTCCCAGCATGCTGGTGCGCGGCGAGCAAACCCAGCTCGTCAATGTCAAAGCCGTGACGGATGGCTATCCGCTGCGCGGCAAGATCAAAATCACCCGCGCCGATGCCAAGCAAGAAATCGAAATCTCCAGCATTCCGCAACCGGGCACGATGTGGGTCGCACCGCGCTTGCTCGATTTACTCGGCGTTAAAGTGGGCGACAAGCTGGAGTTGGGTGCGATGCGGTTCAGCGTCGCGGCAAGTATTGCGCAGGAATCGGACAATGCGCTGGATTTCATGAACGTCGCGCCACGCGTATTGATTAATCAGCGCGATGTCGCGGCGACTGAATTGCTTGGCGTTGGCAGCCGCGTGTCGTACCGCTTGTTGGTGGCCGGAAACAACGACGCGGTCGCGAACTACCGCGTATGGGCCAAAACAAAACTGGCGGCGGGCGAGCGTATGGAAGGCGTGCGCGACGCGCGGCCGGAAGTACGCGCCATGCTGGAGCGGGCGGGGCGGTTTCTCGGTTTGTGTTCGCTGATGGCAACCATCCTCGCCGCCGTTGCCGCGGCCCTGGCTGCGCGCCGCTTTGCCGTTCGCCAGATGGATCAAGCGGCGATTATGCGTTGCCTCGGCGCGACGCAAGCGCGGCTGCTCGGCCTGTACCTGGTGCAGCAACTGGTGCTCGGTTGCCTCGCCAGCCTGGCGGGCATCACTGTGGGTTGGCTGGCGCAATTTGGCTTGGCCAGGCTATTGGACAATTTCGCCGCGATAGCGCTCGATTTGCCCGGCATCATGCCTGCCATTCAAGGGTTGGCGATTGGGCTTATTCTGGTTTTCGGGTTTACCGTTCCGATCATCGTGCGCTTGCGTGGTGTGCCGACTTTGCGTGTGATCCGTCGCGAGTTCGGCGCCATTGAACCGGTGAGTGCCGTGACCTACGCCGCGGGCTTGATTGCCTTCGCGCTGATATTGTTCTGGCGCGCCGGCGACAACCAACTCGCGAGCTATGTATTTTTCGGCTTCCTGGTCGGGGTGATCGTCTGCGCGGTGGTTGCGTTTGCATTGGTCGCGCTGGTGGCGCGCTTAAGCCATACGGCGCACGGCCCATGGCGCTTTGGCCTGGCTAATCTCAGGCGTCACGCGGTCAATAGCGTGGTGCAAATCGTTGCACTCGGTCTTGGCATCATGGCGTTGCTGGTGCTCACGCTGGTGCAAGGCGATCTGCTCGACGGCTGGCGTAACAAATTACCAGCGGATGCGCCGAATCGTTTTGTAGTCGGCATTCAATCCAACCAAGCGGAGGAAGTGAGCCGCTTCGCGCGTGAGCGCGGGCTCGCGGATTTCGCGCTGTATCCGATGGTGCGGGGTCGCTTGGTGTCGATCAACGGCGCCGCCATTCGCAGCGCGAACTTCAGCGATGTGCGCACCCAACGGCTGGTGGATCGCGAATTCAATCTGTCTTACGCCAAGACGGCTCACCCGGACAATGTCATCGTGGCCGGGCGCTGGTGGAATAACGCGCAGCCCAGTGTGCCGGAATTTTCAGTCGAGGAATGGATCGCCAAGGAACTCGATATTAAGCCCGACGATGTGTTGACCTTTAACGTCGCCGGCACGCCGATCAGCGCCCGTGTGAGCAATATCCGCAAAGTCGATTGGGATTCGTTCAAAGTCAATTTCTATGTCATCGCCACGCCCGGTTTGCTGGAATCGATGCCGACCAGTTTCGTGACGAGTTTTTACCTTGATGCGAAGCAAGAAAAAATCCTCAACGATTTGGTGCGCACGTTTCCGAATCTGTCGGTAATCGATGTCGCGGCGATCATGACGCGTTTTCGTGCCATGACCGACCAGGTTTCCAAGGCGGTGCAGTTGGTATTTTTGTTCACCGTATTAGCGGGGCTAGTTGTATTGTATGCGGCGATCAGCACCACACTCGACGAGCGCATTTTCGAAAGCGCGATCATGCGCACCGTCGGCGCCAGCCGACGTCACCTGCTCACCGCGCAGTTGGCGGAGTTCAGCGCGCTGGGCTTCGCGTCGGGACTGCTGGGCAGTTTAGGCGCATGCGCGCTGGCGTATGCCTTGAGCCGATACCTGCTGCACGTGCCGTTCACCTTTAATCCGACCATCATCTTGCTCGGCGTTGCCGCCGGCGCCGTCGGCGTGAGCATCGCGGGCATGCTCGGCATGCGCGGCACACTCGATCGGCCGCCGCTGGACGTTATTCGCGCGCTGTCGTAGCCGCCCAAGCATCGTGCCAGCTGCCTTACTCCGCTTGCCGTTCCAGGCATACCGGCTTGCGAGGCAAGCTGCATAAGGGCTGCAGGGCGGTGCTCGGTGAATCCCGATCCAGCGTGTTGCGGTCAATGGCTCATATTCCGGCGCGCTGGTTTGATGTCCGCGGCATCGATATCCCGCCGCTGCCCGTTTTCGACGCCCATGCGCCGTTACCAATGAGGCCGAGCGTGATCGATGCGGCGATCAGAAATATCGGATACTCGCAGCCACCGCCGGCGCTGACGTGAACCCAACCATTTGGCCAGCGTGATCGCCGCGCCAATCAAC
>JANNMV010000553.1:0-6118 GCA_031398205.1 Pseudomonadota bacterium
AGCGGAGGCTGGAAGGGCAACGTTTAACGATGTGCGATTTCTTTCTCGTTCGGAATGCCTGGGATAGGCGCTTCCGATGTGCCAACTGTCTTGCGCGTAAAAGCTTCCACTTGCTCTCGGGCGCCTTCCGGATCGGTGATCCACTTTTTGTAGAAGTCGTACGGGCAGGCGGCGACACCTTTGTCGCCTTCGTGTGAATTGATCTTGCCGGTATAACCACGATGCAGCAACTTGAACAAGTGGTTCTCCGACTGCATGTTTTTGCGCGCATCGCGGATCAGGAACTTCGACAACGCGGCGTACTGTACACCCATGTCTTCCTCACCGCACTCACCCAAGGTACGGCCATCGAAGCCGATGATGGCGGAATGACCGAAGTAGGAATACACGCCGACGAAGCCGGCCGCATTGGCCACTGCAACGAAGGTATGATTTGCCCAGGCCATGGCTTTGGCCATAACGATCTGCTGCTCTTTTGCCGGATACATATAACCTTGGCAGCGGATGATCAACTCCGCGCCGCGCATGGCGCAGTCGCGCCAAATTTCCGGATAGTTGCCGTCGTCGCAAATGATCAGGCTGATCTTCAGGCCTTTGGGACCATCGGACACGTAGGTGCAATTTCCCGGATACCAGCCTTCGATCGGCACCCACGGCATGATCTTGCGATACTTTTGCACGATCTCGCCTTGATTGTTCATCAGGATGAGGGTGTTATAAGGCGCTTTGTTTGGGTGCTCTTCGTGGCGTTCGCCGGTGAGAGAAAACACGCCCCATACATTGGCTTTGCGGCAAGCCGCGGCAAATATTTCCGTCTCCTCGCCAGGTATCGACGCGGCGGTATCGTACATTTCTTTGCTGTCGTACATGATTCCGTGAGTAGAGTATTCCGGAAAAATAACCAAGTCCATGCCCGGCAAACCCGTCTTCATACCAACAACCATATCGGCGATCTTGCGGCAATTCTCCAACACCTCTTTTTTGGTGTGCATACGGGGCATTTTGTAGTTGACCACGGCCACGCCGACGCAATCATCACTGCTAGAAATATCTCCATGTAACATCTTTAGTTCTCCTCGAAAAATGCAGGTTGCCCCGCGTCAACAAATTTATACCGTGAGGTACGAATGAATCTTCTGTGTATCGACCGATTCTTTTGGCACTTGATAAACAAACTCTCCCTTTTCGATGATAAGAAATCGATCGGCGATCGCCATCGTAAAACTCAATACTTGTTCCGACACGACAACCGAGAATCCGCGCTCTTGCTTGAGATTATTCAGCGCTTTGGCAATATCCTTGATAATTGATGGCTGCAATCCCTCGGTCGGCTCGTCTAACAATAGGACTTTCGGATTAGTTACCAGCGCCCTGGCGATGACCAGTTGTTGCTGCTGGCCACCCGATAGATTGCCGCCCCTGCGATCCTTCATGTCCTTCAATACCGGAAACGTGCTGTAAATGTATTCTGGAACGTCCGCATCCGGATTGGCTTCCATGCCGGTACGAATATTCTCCTCCACGGTAAGGTAAGGAAACACCATCCTGCCTTGGGGAACATAGGCCATGCCTTGCACCACGCGCTCATAGCTTTTGGCTTTGAAAAGCTCCACGCCGTTGAGCAATACGCTGCCACCCTTGGCCGGGATAATGCCGATCAAAGATTTGAACAAGGTCGTCTTGCCCATGCCGTTACGACCCATGATTGCGACGGTTTCGCCCTCGTTGACATCGAAGCTGATGTCGCGAATGACATGGCTTTCACCGTAGTTGACGTTCAGATGAGTAACTTTTAGCACCGCCTAAAGTCCCAGGTAGGTTTCGATCACTTTGGGATCGTTTTGCACTTGATCCATACTGCCTTCGCTGAGCACTTTGCCTTGATGCAACACCGTCACGCGGTGGGCAATCTTGCGCACGAATTCCATGTCGTGTTCGATCAGAACGATCGAGCGGCCCTTGGAAATTCGGTTTAACAATTCCGCCGTTAGATCTCTTTCGCGCGCGCTCATTCCGGCAACCGGCTCATCCAGCAACAGTAGTTCTGGTTCCTGCATCAGCAGCATTCCGATCTCGAGCCACTGCTTTTGACCGTGGCTCAATGTACCGGCCTTGGTGTCTTCTTCTTCCTTCAAATACATGTCGTGCGCGACTTGCTTGACGCGCTGTTTAATTTCGTCGGTCGATTTAAAGAATAGCGAACCAAAAATACCGCGTTTCTTGGGATAGGACAACTCTAGGTTTTCCCAAACGGTCAAATCTTCATACACCGAAGGCGTTTGAAATTTTCGGCCGACGCCGGCGCGGGTAATCTTGTACTCGTTTGCCTTGGTGAGTTCTTGGCCCTTAAATTTGATACTGCCGGCCGATGGTTTGGTCTTGCCGCAAATCATGTCCAACAAAGTCGTCTTGCCGGCTCCGTTCGGGCCGATGACACAACGCAGTTCGTCTTTTTCGACGAACAGATTCAAATTATCGACTGCCTTGAATCCATCGAAGGAAACAGTGAGATCCGATACCGAAAGGATTTCAGTACTCATTGCGTTTCCGATTCAAGCTTTTTGCCGACCGGCGCATTAAGATTTACGGTTTGTTTTTTTCCGACGCGTAGTTTGTCCATCAAACTGGCCAGGCCACCGGGCAAAAACATCACGACGATGACAAACAGCGCGCCAATAAAATACAACCAGTATTCGACAAAATTCTCGGAGAAAAAAGTCTTGGCGTAACTGACTACCAACGTGCCGTAGACTGCGCCGATCAATGACAGTCGGCCACCCACCGCGGCGTAGATCACCATTTCGATGGAGGGTACAATGCCGACCAGCGAAGGTGAAGCCAGGCCCACCTGTATGGTAAACATGGCGCCGCCAATAGACGAAAACACGGCGGCGACGGCGAAGATGAATGCTTTAAACATCGCCGGGTCATAGCCGGAAAAACGCACCCGATCTTCGCGGTCGCGGATGGCCACCAAGACCTTGCCGAGCCGGCTATTCAAGATAAACCGACCGATGACCACGGTAAGCAACAGCAGCCCCGCCGTCACGTAGTACATAACAACCTTGGCGTTGTCCTGATCGATATCGATGCCGAGAAACGTTTTGAAATCGGTAATGCCGTTAATGCCGCCCGTGTAGCCTTGCTGACCAATAATAACGATTGCCATGATCCCGGACAACGCCAGCGTGATGATGGAAAAATAAACTGGACCGACGCGTTTGCGGAAATTGGCGTAGGCCAGCGCGAATGCGAGTACAGCCGGAAGAACGACAATAGCCGGCAGAGTGAACCCGATGTAATGAAACGGCTCCCACCACCATGGTAGCCTTTCCACGCTGTTCCAAGACATAAAGTCAGGTAACCCGGCCTGGCCGAAGAAAGCCGATAACGCGGTACTGGAGGACGAATCGGCGTTAGCCGCCGCCTCTAGTTTAAGGAACATCGCCATCATGTAACTACCGAGGCCGAAGAATGCCCCTTGGCCGAGACTCAATATCCCGCCATAGCCCCAAATCAGCACGATGCCGACGGCGCAGAAGGCGAAGCTAAGATATTTTGCCGCCAGGCCAAGCCTGAATATTCCCAGCGAAAATGGAATCACCGCGAGCAGCAACAGAGCCAGAATGATCACGGCGTGGCGATTGATGAAATCCCACAGCGCGGTTGGTTTTACAGAGGACGCCGAACTCGCCATTAGCGCCTCACCTTGGTTGAAAACAGACCATTCGGGCGGAAATAAATGACGACAATCACCAGCAGCAAAATGCTGGCCCGCGCCATCGAGCCGCTCATAAAATATTCAAACCAGGATTGCATTTGCCCCACGATAAAGGCCGATGCAATGGTTCCCAGCAAACTTTCAACCCCACCGAATACCACGACGATAAACGTATCGACAATGTAAGCCTGGCCGGTCACCGGCCCGGTGGACGCGAGCATGGTAAACGAACTGCCGGCGATCCCCGCCAAGCCGCAGCCCAAGGCAAAGGTAAAGGCATCGACGCGCTCGGTATTGATGCCCACGGCGCCACTGATGTTGCGATTCTGAGTTACCGCGCGAATGCGCAAGCCCCAGCGCGTGCCGTACAACAACCAATAGACCGACACCGATGTCACGATCGCCAGCCCGATAATGAATATTCGGCTCAGGGGAAAGGACAGGGTTTCGGTCATCTGCCAGGCGCCTTGCAACCACGACACGGTGGGCACTTCAACTTCTTTCGGGCTAATAAACTGGCGAAAGATTTGTTGCAGGATCAAACTCAAACCCCAGGTCGCGAGCATCGTATCGAGCGGACGCTGGTAGAGGAAACGGATGAGCCCGCGTTCAAGCAAATAGCCGAACGCGAAGGTCACAAAAAACGCGAGCACGATACCGATCAAAAAATACACACCCATCGCGTTGGGAAAATAGGTTTCGAACAACAATGCGACGCCGTAGGTGGTATAGGCCCCCATCGCCATCAACTCGCCGTGGGCCATGTTGATCACGCCCATCAGCCCAAAGACGATGGCCAAGCCAAGCGCCATCAACATCAATATCGTGAACACACTTAAGCCCGTGAAGGCCTGCATCACAAGCATATCCAGGTTCATAGACTCATCTTTCTTGTTTTACTTCCAGCCCTAGTTTTCATCTTGAGTCGTCTAGTCAGTCGAGAAAACGGAAAACGTAAGCCGCCGTGAGCGGCTTACGTCAGGCACATCTTTTGACTGTTCGGTTACAACTTCGGGAACGGGTTGGGTTCAATCAATCCGGATTCGTAAATCATATCCACTTGGCCATCCTTATTGAATGTCCCGATACGGGCATGCTTCCACAGGTGATGGTTCGATTTGTGGAACTTGATCTTGCCTTCAGGGCCGTCAAACTCGAGATCCGAGGACGCGGCGATGACTTTCGGAATATCGAAACTCTTCGCTTTTTCCGCAGCAAGTTTCCACATATACACCGCCGTATAGCCGCACGAGAGGGTATCTCCGGTAGGACGATTCGCCCCGTATTTGGCCTTGAATGCCTTGACGAACTTTTCGTTCGCTGGATTTTTCAGGCTTTGGAAATAGCCCATGCAAGTCAGCGAGCCCACGGTATTTTCCGCGCCGATGCCCGACACTTCTTCCTCGGAAACAGCGAGGGACAGAATCGGCTGGGTGGCGCCTTTTATACCTGCGGCATTCAATTGTTTGAAGAACGCGACGTTACTGCCGCCAACCGTACAGTTCAAGATCACTTCCGGTTTAGCGCCTTTGATTTTGTTGATCGCTGAAGAAAATTCGATATGGCCGAGCGGGTAGTAATCCTCGCCGACGAGTTTACCGCCAAGACGCGTCAGCGTCGCTTTGGCGATCTTTATCGTCGTGCGCGGCCAAATATAATCGGAACCAATCATAAAGAAGGTCTTGCCCTTGTTTTTGTACAACCATTCCATAGCAGCGATGACCGACTGCGTCGCTTCCTGGGCGGTATACATAATGTTGGGAGAGACTTCTAAGCCTTCATAATAGGTGGGGTAATACAGCAGACCTTTCAGCTTCTCGAATACCGGCAGAACTGCTTTACGGGAAGCTGATGTGTAACAACCGAATACGGCGGCGACCTTATCTTTTTCGATCAGCTTGCGCGCTTTCTCGGCGAAGGTTGGCCAATCGCTCGCACCGTCTTCGACGACCGCCTGAATCTTTCGGCCCATCACACCGCCCGCCGCATTGATCTCCTCGATCGCTAGCTGTTCCGCATCCACCACGGATTTCTCGGCGATGGCAATGGTCCCCGTTAACGAATGCAAGATACCAACTTTGATTGCGTCTTCGGCGAACGCTTCCTTACTAATAATCCAAGGCCCAACCGCGGCCGCCACGCCGACCGCAGTCCCAGCTTTTATGAAATCACGCCTGTTGGCAAAACTCATAGCTAATGCTCCTCTGTTCTTAATAAAATGAACCACCGGGTTCCGTTAAAAACGCCGGTGGCTATGACTCGACAACCAAACACCCTCTGAATAGACGCCTATTTCCCCAAAGCACGAGTTATGCCAAACGACGCAAGCAAATAAAAAAGCCCGTCAACAACTCACGTTGCTGGCGGGCTTCTGTGCCGTGTCCCGAGGTCGACTTC
>JANNMV010000649.1:0-2114 GCA_031398205.1 Pseudomonadota bacterium
TGTATCAGCGGACAGGTTCCGTCAAACGTGATCGGCACCGATGCGTTTCAGGAATGCGACGCGTTGGGAATTTCGCGGCCGGTGACCAAATGGAACGTACAAATCCAAAGTCCGCAGGGTATCCAAGACGCGGTGCATCGCGCTTTCAAGATTGCCACCGAGGGGCGGCCGGGACCGGTGCTGATCGATTTTCCCAAAGATATACAGATGGCCACTGTGCAAGATAGGCCGCAGCAACTGAAAACAGACTCTGGTCAAGCGCAGCGTAAAATTCGCCCGAACGGATTAGCGCTGCGAAATTTGAGTCAGGCCGCGGCAATGATTCGCGCCGCTGAGCGCCCGATATTTTATGGTGGCGGCGGTTTGATCAACTCGGGCCCCGCTGCATGCGCGGCATTTGCCCGACTCGTAAAGCACTGCAATGCGCCCTGTACATTAACGTTAATGGGCCTCGGCGCCTTTCCGGCTTCCGATCCGCATTTCGTCGGTATGTTGGGTATGCATGGCACGTTAGAAGCGAATCTCGCGATGCATCACGCCGATTTAGTCGTGTGCGTGGGTGCGCGATTCGACGATCGCGTAACCGCGCGCCTCGCGGATTTTTGTCCCAATGCCAAGAAGATCCACATCGATATCGATCCCTCTTCCATCAACAAAGTCGTACGCGTCGATGTGTCGTTAGTGGGTGATTGCGAAGAATTGCTCGTCAGCTTAGAAAAGGACGTCCTCGCACACGCCAGAAATCCGAACCAATTGCGCGAATGGTGGAAGACAATCGCCGGCTGGCAGCAACAAAACTGTTTGCAATTCGAAGAGCGTAACGATTGCATACTACCGCAGCGGCTAATGACTTCGCTGCGAGAACAATTAGCAGGGCGCGAGGTCATTGTTGCGACGGATGTAGGCCAGCACCAAATGTGGGCCGCGCAATACCTAAGAATAGAACAACCACGGCGCTGGCTAACGTCCGGTGGCGCCGGCGCCATGGGCTACGGATTACCCGCAGCTATCGGTGCGCAAATCGCTCACCCAGACAAGCTCGTCGTGTGCGTAAGCGGCGACGCGTCGATCCTAATGAACATCCAAGAGTTGTCGACGGCGGTGCAACATCGAGCCTCCGTAAAGGTTATCCTATGCAATAACGGTTGCATGGGCATGGTGCGCCAGTGGCAGGAATTAATTCACCAAGGACGTTACAGCCACAGCTATACTGAGGCCTTGCCTGATTTCGTTGCGGTTGCGAAAGGGTTTGGTTGGAGCGCAAGCCGAGTATCGAACCCGCATGAACTTGAAAACGAGCTTCGCCAATGCTTAGCCGCGCCCAGGCCTTACTTTCTTGATGTCGTTGTGCAGCCACAAGAGAATTGCTTCCCAATGATTCTCGCCGGTTCCGGTCATCATGAAATTATGCTTTCCGCGACCCAGATGTACAGATCAAACCAAATGTCTTGAACGATTACCCGAATTAGTTTAACAACTTTCGTTCCTATCCGGAGCGCAAGGTCAGCGACGGCGCGGCCTTACTAGGCCAAGCGTAACCATTTGTCGTACTATAGGAGGCAGACATGCAAGCATCAGTATTGAAAGATGTAACATTGGAAGACAAATACCTCGCGCAAAATGGCCGCATCTATCTAAGCGGCGTTCAGGCGCTGGTGCGCCTTCCGCTCATTCAACGACTACGCGATGCCGCAGCGGGCCTAAATACCGCGGGGTTTATTTCCGGCTATCGCGGCTCGCCGCTGGGTGGTTTGGACGAAGCCTTATGGAAGGCGACAAAACATCTTGATGCGAATCACATTAAATTCGTTCCCGGCGTGAATGAAGAACTCGCCGCCACGGCAGTCTGGGGTTCACAGCAAGTGCACCTGATCGGCGAGTCCGACTACGACGGCGTGTTCGCCTTGTGGTACGGCAAAGGCCCCGGTGTCGATCGTTGTGGTGACGTGTTCAAGCACATGAACTTCGCCGGTACTTCGAAGCATGGTGGCGTGTTGCTCATTGCCGGCGACGACCATGGCGCCTACTCGTCTACTTTGCCGCACCAAAGCGATCATCTGTTCGCGGCATCGATGATTCCGGTGCTGTACCCGTGCAACGTGCAGGATTACATC
>JANNMV010000011.1:0-2081 GCA_031398205.1 Pseudomonadota bacterium
TTACGACGATTTGAAACGCCAAGCGCGCCAGTTCGACCATATGGGTCACGGGCCGATCGATATCGCGTTGTGGGATTTGGCGGGAAAAAAATTAGGCGTGTCGGTGTCTGAATTGCTCGGCGGTTATCGCAAACGCTTGCCGGCTTACGCCAGCACCTATCACGGCGATCGCAACGGCGGTTTGCATTCCAAAGAGGCCTTTGCCGATTTCGCGCAACAATGCTACGAGCTTGGCTATCGTGCCTTCAAAATCCACGGCTGGAATGAAGGTAATAAACGCGAAGAAGCGGAGAATGTTTTGCATGTGCGCAAACAAATCGGCGACAAAATGGAACTCATGCTCGATCCCGCCTGCGAGCTGCGAACCTTCGCTGACGCGCTCTATGTGGGCCGCGCCTGCGACGAGGCAAATTATTTTTGGTACGAAGATCCGTTCCGCGATTCCGGTACGTCGGCGTTTGCGCACAAACGGCTGCGCGAATTTTTGAAGACGCCGATTTTGCAAACCGAGCATGTGCGTGGCGTCGAGCCGAAGGCGGATTTTCTAATCCAAGGCGGTACGGATTTTCTCCGCGTCGATCCCGAATACGACATGGGCATCACCGGCACGATGAAAATCGCCCATCTCGCCGAAGCCTTCGGCATGGACGCGGAGATTCACGTCTGCGGCCCGGCTCACCGTGCGTGCATGAGTGCGATGCGCAACAGCAATTATTATGAAGTCGGGCTAGTGGGGCCCGATTGCCCCAACGCGATTGCGCCGGTTTATGCCTGTGGTTATTCCGATATGATCGATTGCGTGGATGCGCACGGCTGTGTTTCCGTTCCCACCGGGCCGGGGTTAGGTGTGCAATACGATTGGAATTTCATTAACAAAAATCGAATCGCCTTGCACGAGTTTAGCTAATTGCGCGAAACGCATTAACTGTCATTCCCGCCCCCGACTAAGGCATTCGAGGGCAGGCTACGGCGGGAATCCATGTTGACTTTGAACGGCCAAATGGATTCCCTCTTTCGAGGGAATGACAATAATGAACGTAGTCTCAAAAAACAATCGAGGTAAAACCAATGCATACAAAAAACGCTGCACGCTTCACTTTACTGATCATCGCACTTGTGATCGTCGGCTGCGCGAGCAAGCCCACTTCCCGCGCGCCGGGGCCGGGTGCGCCACGCTCCCCGGCGGAAAGCCGATCCGCGCCGAGTAACGCCAGCGTTCAATATGATAAATTCACCGGCAGTTGCCGCTCCTGGGAAAACTACATCGCGCGAAATGGCGTACAAGATTGTGCCGGACGCACCCATCCCGGCTGGATCGGCGCGACGCGCTGTAACGTGACCTCGATGGGTTACAGCTATACCCCGGAGCGTGACGAAAGCATCCTCGGGCGCACCTGCTTTAACGTGGAATTGCCGCCGAACCCGAAGCAGTTCCAAGTGGCCTCGGCCTGTGTGCGCATTGTCGATTGGGTGCCACCGAGCGCGGTCACGCAATCCTGCGCCGACAACCGCGCGACGTGGCTGGACCGCGTATTAGTGCATGAGCAGCAACACGCCTCGCATTGCGAAATGGAAGTGTTCAAAGCCAATCAACGTTGGGCAAAACGTAATCGTGGTTTTTCCGGCTGTGGCTTTACCGAGCGTGGCGCAATGAGAGAATTGACCGCGAAGATCGACGCGGTGTTGAAAGAAGAAACACGTCGCGTCATGGACGCGATAGAAAGCGAATCCGATCGATTTCACGCCTCATCGCAAGGTCAACCGATCGTCACTAATTGCAACGTGTGTAAATAAAAAAAGCCGGCGGGAAGCCGGCTTTTTTTCAATAGAATTGCGCACTAGC
This sequence comes from Pseudomonadota bacterium, assembly GCA_031398205.1. Classification (GTDB taxonomy): domain Bacteria; phylum Pseudomonadota; class Gammaproteobacteria; order Burkholderiales; family JALYOK01; genus JALYOK01. The sequence goes on from JANNMV010000011.1 coordinate 1,844, forward strand.
TTTTCTTCTTTTTGTATTGGTCGATCTTCTCTTTCAGCAAACTCATTTCCGAGCAGCCGGTCATGCATATCGCACGCAGTTTGTTCAGATGCTCTTCCGCTTTAGCCAAGTCGTTCTTGATCAGATAAGCCTCGCCGATGTATTCGTGCGCCGCCTTGTGGCCGGGCGAGAGCATCAGCGCTTGTTGATAGTGCTTGAAAGCGTTGTCGTAATCGCCGGTGTTGCGGTAGGCGTAGCC
>JANNMV010000043.1:0-1916 GCA_031398205.1 Pseudomonadota bacterium
ATCGACACGCGGTATTCACTGATTTTTCCCTTGGCGTCGACCACGACCTTCTGATCCTGAATCCACGCGCCCTGAACATTCTTTAGGGTTTTCGCGGCGCGCGCGATGCCAACGTTGACGGCGTCGTCAAAGCTTTTTTTGGAAGAGGCTGTAATCTCAGTTACTCGTGCAACGGACATGATCGTTCCTTTCGCTAATGTTAAAGAAAACCACCGACAACAAACTTAGCTGCGAACGCGCGTTGACGCCGGATCGTACGGCGACTTAAGGTGCAACGCGGCGGCGACGCGTTCGCTGGCGACCTCCAATTCATAGGCGCCTGATTCCAGCCATTCGTTGCTCATACCTTCGGCTCGACGGACATAGCCGTAACCGATGTTCGCATTCGCAGTGTACCCCCAGCCGGCGCTGGAAAGCCAGCCAACTCTTTCGCCATCGCGGTAGATCGTTTCACGGCCGAGCAGCACGATTTCCGGATCAGCGACCGTGAAGCAGAGCAGGCGTTTTTTTAGCGCGCCGTTTTGTTGTTCGCGCAATGCGTCACGGCCGCGAAAGGGAATGTCTTTGTGCAATTTTACCGCCCAGGCCAAGCCGGCTTCCAGCGGCGTGTGATCCGGGCCGATGTCGCTTCCCCACGCGCGATACGCTTTTTCCAGGCGTAACGATTCGATCGCGCGATAGCCTGCAAGCCTTATTCCATGCGGCTCTCCGGCTTGCATTAGCGCGTCGAACAGGCGCAAAGCGAACTCGGTCGGCACATGCAATTCCCAACCAAGTTCGCCGACGTAGGTCACACGCAAGGCGCGCACGGGCGCGCTGGCGATGTGGATATTCTGAAAGGTAGCGAAAGGAAAAGCAGTATTGCCGATGTCGGCATCGGTCACGGCGGACAAGACAGTGCGCGCGTGCGGACCCATCAGCGCGAGCACGGCGTAACTCGATGTCACGTCGCTCAAGCGCGCATCGCAACCGTGCGGAATGTTTCGTTCGATCCAAGAAAAATCATGAGTAGCGAAGCCGGTGCCGGTGACGATGTAGAACTCGTCAGTCGCGATTCGCGCGACGGTGAGATCGCACTCAATGCCGCCGCGGCTATTGAGCATTTGCGTGTAGGTTAGGCTGCCGATGGGTTTAGCGATATCGTTGGCGCAGATCCATTGCAAAGCGCGTTCGGCATCTTTTCCGACCAAGGAAAATTTAGCGAATGAGGATTGATCGAACAACGCGACCGCTTCACGACAAGCGCGATGTTCGTCCCCTACGTGAGTGAACCAATTCTGCCGTCCGTAAGAATAAATATCTTTCGCCTCGACGCCGATGGGGGCAAACCAATTAGCTCGCTCCCAGCCCATTTTTTCGCCGAATACCGCGCCGTATTCTTTTAGCTTCGCATACAGTGGCGACACACGCAGCGGCCGTCCGCTGTGATGTTCTTCGAACGGCCACGCCATGGTGTAGTGTTTGCCGTAGGCTTCCAACGTGCGGGTGCGCACCCAGTCGAGCGATTGATGGGGCTTGCCGAAACGGCGAATGTCCACGGGCCACAAATCCATCGGCGGTTCGCCGCCAGCGATCCACTCCGCCAGCGCGCGACCGGCGCCGCCGGCGGAGGCAATGCCGAAGGCGTTGAAGCCCGCGCCGACATAAAAGTTTTTCAACTCCGGCGCCTCGCCGAGAATGAAATTGCCATCGGGGGTGAACGATTCCGGCCCGTTAATCAATTGCTTCACGCCGGCGGTTTGCAAGGCCGGCACGCGGCCGATGGCGAGTTCCATAATGGGTTCAAAGTGATCCCAATTGTCGTTCAGCAGTTGAAATTCGAAGCCATCGGGGATGCCCTGTTCGGCCCAGGGAATGGGATTCGGTTCGTAGCCACCCATCACCAAGCCGCCGACTTCTTCTTTGTAATAAGTCAG
>JANNMV010000071.1:0-1561 GCA_031398205.1 Pseudomonadota bacterium
GCGTGTTCCTGGCTAGTGCGGGGCGTAAAGTCCGGATGCTGATCGAGTTGTGCGATAGTCATTTTGAGGTTTCCCTTGTTGTAGTTTTATTTTTCAAGCGGCTTTCTCACCCAGCATGGCTTGTGCTTGTTGCTGTAGCACTTTCATCACTTCACTGGCAGGACCAAATTTTTGCACACGGCCGGCAGCCAGCATCAAGATCTTATCCACATGGGCGATCAGCGATGGCCGATGGGTAACGACGATGGAAGTAATGCCTTCACTTCGTAGCCCGCTCATGGCTTGGGCCAGGGCGATTTCTCCTTCGCCATCGAGATTCGCATTCGGTTCGTCCAGTATCACCAAGCGTGGATCTCCATACAGGGCGCGGGCGAGTGCGATGCGTTGGCGTTGGCCGGGAGATAGGCGCGCACCTTGTTCGCCGACTCGGGTGTCGTATCCTTGCTCGAGCCCTAGGATCATGTCATGCGCGTTGGCGCGATTGGCGGCCTGAACCACGGCCTCGGAATTGACCTCACCCAGGCGGGCGATGTTGTCGGCGACGCTACCATCAAACAACTCGACATCCTGGGGAACGTAGCCGATCCAAGGACCGAGCGTCTGCCGCGGCCAATAAGCGACGTCGGCGCCATCCAGACGAACGGTGCCGGTGGAGGCCGACCAAACTCCGGTTAAAAGACGGGCGAGGGTCGATTTGCCGGCGGCGCTGGGACCGAGAATGGCAAGCGCCTCGCCCGCGCAAAGGGTAAATGAAACGTTGACCAGAATCGGCTTTTCGGTTCCCGGTGCGCGAAATGACACGCTGTCGACTGTCAGCGCGCCCTCGGGACGCGGAATCGTGACCCGTGGCTCCTGCCGTTCAAAATGCTCCGATAATTCACTGAGGCGCCGAAAGGCGCTACGCCCTTCGATCAGCATGCGCCAACTGCCAACCAATTGTTCGACCGGTTGAATGGCGCGACCCAGCAACACCGTTGTCGCGATCATAATACCGGCCGAAGCCTGTTGGGTCAGCACCAAGTAGGCGCCGAGCGACAACATGCCGATCTGGATGGCCTGCCGGAGAAATTTCGTGAGCGCCATGAAGGACACGGTTCGGCGGCTCGCACTGGTTTGGTTCGCGGCAACCTTACCTTGCAACTTTCGCCAGCGCGACAGCAAGTTTTCCGTCATACCGAGCGCTTGCAGTACCTCAGCGTTGCGCAACGAGCTTTCGACGTATTGCGAGGCTTGCCGGCCTTCTTTTTGCAACTCTTCCAACACACCGCGGCTGACACGGTCATTCAACCAAGCCAGCGTTAACATTAAAATCGCGGCCAGCGCAGCACCCATACCCAGCGCCGGATGAAACAGCCAAATGACCGCCACATAAATGACGACCCACGGCGCGTCGAACAGAGCGACTAAGCCGTTTGCCGAGAATAAGGTTTTCAATGTGGCGACGTCGCGGATGCCTTCACTGCGTGGACTGTGCGGCGCACGCGCGATCCGCGCCACGATCGCAGTCACCACCGGCGGAGAAAGATGTTCGTCGATGATATGGCCCAGCAGGTTTTGCAAG
>JANNMV010000074.1:0-1674 GCA_031398205.1 Pseudomonadota bacterium
AGCGGCGCGGAAGTGTTCATTTATCGCCAAGAGGCGCTGCAGTTCAGTTTCCGTCGCCACCGTCTGCGCCGCATGCACCGCAAAATCGCGATGATCGACGGCCACATTGCCTTCATCGGCGGCATCAACATTATTGACGACATCAACACGCCGCATCACACGCCGCCGCGCTACGACTACGCGGTGAAATTGATGGGGCCGCTGGTACAAGAGCTGCGCCCGATCGTGCAACGGCTTTGGCAATTGCTATCGTGGACTCGGGTGCGCACTCGCAAGCACGGCATGTTTCCAAGCATCGCGGCGGCGGCGCCCTGCGGCACGCACCTTGCCGCTTTGGTCATTCGCGACAACCTACGCCATCGCGACGATATCGAAGAAGCCTATTTGGATGCGATTGAAAACGCGCGCCACGACATCCTCATTGCGAACGCCTATTTTTTTCCGGGACTGGGTTTTCGCCGTGCTTTGGTTGCTGCCGCTGCGCGTGGCGTGAAAGTGAAGTTAATACTGCAAGGCCGCGTGGAGTATCGTTGGCTGCATCACGCCACGCGCGCGCTGTACGGCTCGCTCCTGGCCGGGGGCGTCGAGATTGTCGAATATCACAAGAGCTTCATGCACGCCAAGGTTGCCGTGATCGACGACGATTGGGCGACGGTCGGTTCCAGCAATATCGATCCATTTAGCTTCATGCTCTCGCGCGAAGCTAACATCATCGTTCGCGATGCGAGTTTCAGCGCCCAGTTGCGCCACAGCCTGATCGCCGCGATCCAAGACGGCGCGGTTCCCGTCGGCGCAAAGGAATGGAAACAACGCCCATTGTTGGAACGACTAATGGCATGGCTGGCCTACGGCGCGGCGCGTTTCACCCTTGGAACGTTGGGTTATCCACAAAAATAATTTTCGAGGGCCGGCTGGAGAAACAACACCGGAGCGGTTCTCAGCCCATTTGTTGCGACGTTAGCGCTTGACCGGTCGGCGTGGCGCCATCCGGCTAGTTGCAGCTTCGTCTTTATGACGAAAATTGATGCGGCCCTTGCTCAGATCGTACGGCGACATTTCCAGCGTGACCTTATCGCCGGCCAAAATTCGAATTCGATGCTGCCGCATTTTTCCGGACGCGTGGGCGGTGATTTCCACGCCATTGGTCAACGTTACCCGAAATTGCGTGTTGCGTAACACCTCGCTGACGAGGCCTTCCATCTCGATGGTTTCTTCTTTCGCCATGTTTCGTCCTCTGTTAGCCATGCGCTCGCCAGACACAGCCGACAGCGACCGTGCGGAGGCGAATGCACAGATATTGCGTGCGCGACCTGGGAACGACTACCCGATCGCGAAAAATCAAACTTTCTTCAGGTTGACCGCGGCCACCTTGCCGTTGTCGCCTTTTTCCACGTCGAACGACAGTTTATCGTTCTCGTTAAGGGTGCCGAGGCCGGCGCGTTCCACGGCGGAAATGTGGACGAAAACGTCCTTCGTGCCATCATCTAGTTGAATGAAACCAAAACCCTTTGCGGCGTTAAAAAATTTGACTGTGCCTGTCGACATAATATTCTCCGAGTATTGCATTGCCCGACGCGAAATTGCGCTAGGAATCTAGCAAGACGATGGAATTGAACCGGGGTGGCACCGCAGAAGAGGTGATACGCGAGGGCGATCCCAAAGACATGATCGATG
>JANNMV010000192.1:0-5196 GCA_031398205.1 Pseudomonadota bacterium
CGAATCACCCGCTGGTTGCCTTCGACGATGTTGGTCACCTCATCCAGCCGCATATTGGATACGATCAGAAACTTGTTGGTCAGCTTCCCGGCGCCATCGAGCAGCGGAAAATATTTTTGGTTCGCACGCATGGTGAGGATCAAACACTCCTGCGGTACTTCGAGGAACACCGGCTCGAACTCGCCAACGTAAACCGTTGGATATTCCACCAGCGCCGTTACTTCATCAAGCAACGCGTCGTAGGCGTCGCCCGTTTCCAGCGCGGCGTTTTGGGTACTCGCTTGGGTGCGCAACTGGCGATCGATTTCTGCGCGGCGTTTATCGAAGCTTGCGATGACATTGCCCGGTGTTTCTAGTTTGGCTTCATACTCGTTCGCCGTGCCCAGAGTGATGATTTTTTCTCCCTGGAAGCGATGGCCTTCGGTGACATTGCTCGCCGTGAGGCCCAGCACTCCGACGGGAATGACCTCGCTCCCATGCATCGCAATTAGGCGATGAACCGGCCGCACGAATTGCACCGTCTTCGCACCGTCGGCAAGCTGATAGCTCATCACTTTCGGGATAGGAAGTTTGGCAATGGCTTGCTCGATTGCGCATTGCAAACGGATCGCCAAAGCGATTCCGGCTACCATTTCGGTGTGGACTAAAACTTCGTTCTTGCCATCCTGCTCGCGGATTAGGCGTTCAAGCAGGATCACATCGAAATCCGTATCGCTTCCGTAGCCGAGGGATTGCAGTTTTTTCTTCAGCGCGGGAGTAGGCTTACCCGCCGCGTCGAGTGCCACCGTCACCGGCATGAGCTTGGTGCGAACTTCCTTCGGCAAGGATTCGCTGCGTACGTTTGTGATCTGCACGGCGAGGCGGCGCGGCGATGCAAAGACTGTTTTTTTCGCGTCAGTTTCGAGAAAATCGTTACTCGCAAGACCCTGAAAGATTTCCGTCGCAAACGCCTCACCCAACTTTCTCAACGCTTTCGGTGGCAATTCCTCCGTAAATAATTCGACTAGTAAAGTTTCGATCGTCATGCTATGCGGCCTTCCGCGCGGGGTTACCGAGCATCGGGAAACCTAACCGTTCGCGCGAATCGTAGTACGCTTGCGCCACGCTGCGCGCGAGATTGCGAATGCGTCCGATGTACGCCGCACGCTCGGTCACGGAAATTGCGCCGCGCGCATCGAGCAAATTGAACGTATGCGCTGCCTTCAGCACTTGCTCATAGGCAGGCAGCGCGAGAGTGGCTTCCATCAAGCGTTTCGCGCCTGCTTCGTAGTCGTTGAAATGCCTGAGCAAGGTTTCCGCATCGCTGTGTTCGAAGTTATAGGTGGATTGCTCAACTTCGTTTTGGTGATAAACATCGCCGTAGGTCAACGTTTTCGTGACGCCGTTTTCTTCGCGCGTGGTCCACACCAAATCGTAGACGTTATCCACGCCTTGCTGATACATCGCGAGACGCTCCAAACCGTAGGTGATCTCGCCGGTGATGGGTTTGCATTCGATGCCGCCGACCTGCTGAAAATAGGTGAACTGCGTCACCTCCATACCGTTCAGCCACACTTCCCAGCCGAGGCCCCAGGCGCCAAGGGTGGGGTTTTCCCAATCGTCTTCGACAAAGCGAACATCGTTTTGCTTTGGATCGATGCCGATTTCCGTCAGAGAGCCGAGATATAAATCGAGGATGTTCGGCGGCGAGGGTTTGAGCACTACCTGGTATTGATAATAATGCTGCAGCCGATTGGGGTTCTCGCCGTAACGTCCGTCCTTTGGACGGCGCGACGGCTGCACATAACCCGCCCGCCACGGCTCCGGCCCCAGCGCACGCAGAAATGTCGCAGTGTGAGATGTGCCGGCGCCGACCTCCATGTCGTAGGGCTGCAACAGCGCGCAGCCTTGTTTGCCCCAATAAGTCTGGAGCGTGAGAATGAGTTCTTGAAAAGTCAGCATATTTAAGGCAAAGAGGGAATTTTAACCTAGTCGCGGAAGGGGAACTACGAATTCGATTTGATGCCTAAGCTACTTAGGGTTTTTCCGATTACACCATGTGGAGGTGAGCTATGAGCAAGAAAGACGAGTACATGGCACAAATGCAGTTTCAACTAAAAAAGTGGGATGCGGAAATCGATGCGCTGACCAATAAAGCCAACGAATTTGGCGCCGAAGCGCGCGATAAATATTACGACCAACTAAAAATAATGCGTGCGAGCCGCGAAGCCGTTTCGCAAAAAATGCACGAAATCACCTCGGCCAGCGAAGTGGCGTGGCAGGACATGCAAAAAGGCATGGAAAGCACCTGGGATTCGATGAAAAGCGCCATGGAAAAGATGACTAATTCATTTAAGAAATAAACCGTAGCGGCCGGAACGCCTTGTCGCCTTAGGCCAGCCTCTCCTGCTTGCCGTCTGGCAAGGCATGCTTGGAGAGGCGCTCTGGTCCTGGCTCTGCAGGCACTCTATTTTTTGCTATCGCGCATGGCCGCGAGTTCTTTTTCAAGTTCCTCGACGCGTTTCAGTAGCGCGTTCATTCGATTGCTAAACAGGCCAACGTTGAAAAATTTGACGTCTTCCGCGGGCGCATCGAGGGTATTGCCGTACTCGAGCCATGATGCGTCGTACACACGGATATTTTTGAAGCCCAAGTCCTTTAGCACCGCCGCGCTGATGCTGGCGCGGGAACCGCTTTGGCAATAGACAATGGTCTCCTTGTCTGGATCAAGCAAGGCGTAAAGCGCGCGTAAATCCGCTTCCGGCTTGAGCGCCAGCGCGTCTTTGACGTTTGACGGCGGCGCACCGGGCTTGCGTGGCGCAAGCCCGGCAAAATTTCGCTCGTAGGGAATATTGACGGCGCCGACGATATGGCCGCCGCGTAAGGCGCGCACGTCCTCGCCGTCGAACTCGCGCTGGGTGCGAACATCGAGAATTTGCACTTCCGAGCGATCGAGCTTACTTAGCACCTCGCTGGTTTCAATTGCGATCTCGGAATGTGGCGTGAGGGTCAATTTAATCGAGGTGGGATCGGTCATCTGCGCGGTAATCGGGCGCCCCGCCGCCTTCCAATCGTCGATACCACCGTGGTAGACGCGAACGTTATCGGCGCCGAAATATTGCAAGGCGTACAGACCAAAATAGGCCGACGGCACGGCCTTGCCAGCGTAGACAATGATCTCCCGCGCGGGATTGAGCCCGACGCTGCCGAAGACTTCTTCGATCGAATCGTGGCCAATGAAATCTTCTGAATTTTCGCTGCGCAGCGCGCGCAACGGATCGCCGATGTTTACCGCGCCGGGAATGTGCCCCTTGCGAAACTCATCCTGCACGCGCGCGTCCCACAAGAGCACGCCGCGCTGAATCGCCTCGGCGACAAACGCCGTGTCGACGATGAGCGCGGGCGCGTCGTCGGCAAGCATCGCGATGGCCGCTTCGTTGATCTCTTCATCCGCCACGGCCACGCTCGTGAACGAAAACAGTATCGACAGATATATGAGCGTTTTCATAGCGAGAACAGGAGTGAAAGATTCGCTATTATAAACATCGATGGACTAGCCGCGCCGATTTCGAAACTGAAAAATAACCATGATGGCGAACAGCACAAAACAAATCATCGTCCATTCGGGAATACTCAAGCGCAAAAAGGTCCAGCCGACTTCCGCGCATTCGCCGGAACCTTGCAAAACGTTCTGAAACACCCGCAGCCACGGCTGCGTTTCCATGAGATAGCTTAGCCCCGGCCCACATTCGGGTACTTGGTCTTTCGGCAAATGCTGCAACCAAACATGCCGCGCCGCGATGCCGCCGCCCGCCAGTGTCGCGACCAGCGCGAGCGACGCATAAGCGAGGTTGCCGCGCGCGCCCGGATTGTGCAGACCGGCGATCAAAAAAATAATGCCGAGCGCCACCACCGCAACACGCTGAAAAATGCACAGCGCACAGGGATCTTCGCCGAGCTGGTGTTGCAAGTACAGCGCGAACGCGATCAAGCCGGCGCAGGCTAGAAAGCCAAGGAGATATATCCTGCGGCGGGTAAAAAGAATGGCGTGTGAGGTCATCATTCGCATCGATTTCGATAAAAATTAAGGAAACTCTGAATTAGTTAGGAAAAGAGCCCGTCGCCGGGAACGATGCTTGCGTAATGCCACCGCGATCAGCAACATGGATAAGGACAATGCCACGACGACAAAATTGCCGAAGCGAACGTACGGTGTCGCGCCGGCAAATCCTTGCGCCATGCCGTCGAGCGCGACGGTGGTGAATTCCGGCGCGCGACGGACGACTCGCCCCTTGTGGTCGATAATGGCCGTGACGCCGGTGTTGGTGGCGCGCAACATATAGCGGCCCGTTTCGAGCGCGCGCATTTGTGCAATCTGCGCGTGTTGTTGCGGCCCCCAGGAGCGGCCGAACCAACCGTCGTTACTGACGTTGGCGAGCAGCGTCGCTTCGGGCAACTTACGAATGATTTCCTCGCCGAATAAATCTTCATAACAATTCGTCATCGCGATCTTCTGGCCTGCCACATAGAACGGTTTTTGATCAACGGCGCCGGCCGTAAAATCCGCTAACGGCATGTTGAGTAGATCATCATAAACCCAGCCAATCAACCATTTCAATGGAATAAATTCGCTGAACGGCACGAGATGGGTTTTGCGATAGGTCTGGCGTGGCGACGCACCGAAACTAACAACGCTGTTGTGGTAGATCGTCGGGCCCGTGGTTTCCGGGACGCCAATGAGTAAATCTGCGTTGTGCTGTTTCGCGTGATGGTCGAATTCCGCGAGATATTCCGCCGGCATCTGCTCTAAAAAAACCGGAAACGCCGTCTCCGGCAAAATGATTAGCTTGCTTTTGCTCGCCAGGGTGAGATCGCGATAAATCGTCAAAGTCTTCTCAATGGTTTCCGGTTTCCATTTGATGTCTTGGGTGATATTTCCTTGCAACAGGCTGACGGAAATCGGCGTGCCGACGATTTGTGTCCACTCGATCCGCGTAAGGACGTAATTAGCCCCAAACAACATCGCCAGAGCCGTCGCCGCCACGAGCGCTACGCGACCGTGCCGCGCGATTAACGCGGCGAACAATGACACGATTAATCCCGCCGCCAGCGCCGTCACCAATGAAACACCGTAAACCCCGAACAACGGTGCGAACGCGGCGAGCGGCCCATCGGGAACTTGCGCGTAGCCCACGCTCAGCCACGGCAGCCCCGTCA
>JANNMV010000116.1:0-2831 GCA_031398205.1 Pseudomonadota bacterium
CGACATCAATTCGCGATCGGCTAACGGCGGTATCTTTTTATTCAGGCTCATAATCTCTCATGCAAACACTATTGTTGGTGGACGGCTCGTCCTATCTTTATCGCGCATTTCACGGCCTGCCCGACTTGCGCAGCCCGCAAGACGAGCCGACCGGCGCGATCTACGGCGTGATCAACATGTTGCGCAAATTACGTTCCGATTATAAGCCGGATTATCTTGCCTGCGTGATGGACGCGAAGGGCAAAACTTTTCGCGACGATTGGTATCCGGAGTACAAAGCCACGCGCACGCCGATGCCCGATGACTTACGGGTGCAGATCGAACCGTTGCTGGAAGCCATCAAGGCACTCGGTTGGCCGCTGCTGATGATCGACGGCGTCGAGGCGGACGACGTGATCGGCACCTTGGCCAAACATGCGGAAACTCGCGGCGCCAAAACCGTCATTTCCACCGGCGACAAAGATCTCACCCAACTGGTCACGCCCCATGTGACGTTGATCAACACCATGAGCAACGAGATGTTGGACGAAGCGGGCGTGCTGGCGAAATTCGGTGTGGCACCAGAGCGCATGGTCGATTATTTGAGCTTGGTCGGCGACAGTGTGGACAACGTGCCGGGCGTGGAAAAGGTCGGCCCGAAGACGGCGGTGAAATGGCTCGGGCAATATCAAACACTCGACAACGTCATGGCGAACGCCAACGAAGTGGGCGGCGTGGTCGGCGAGAATTTGCGCAAGGCTTTGGAGTGGCTGCCGCAAGCGCGGCGCTTGCTCACGGTGAAGTGCGATGTGGATTTACCGTTCGATTGGAATAATCTCACGGCAAAAGACGCCGACAAAGCAAAGCTGTTGGACATGTTCGGACGCTTTGGGTTTAAGACTTGGCGGCGGGAATTGGAAAGCGCGAAAGAGGGGCCAGTGGCTGGGGGCGAGAAACCAGGGGTTGACGATTCAAGCGCAGCGGTAAGTATTGCGCCGCCGGTGGCGCGCGAATACGAAATGGTGTTGACCGAGGCGGCGCTGGATAATTGGATTGAGAAAATAAAATCCGCGCCCTTAGTTTGTGTCGATACGGAAACAACTGGGCTAGAGCCGATGACTTCGAAAATCGTCGGCATTTCATTCAGTGTCGAGCCCCATCGCGGCGCGTATATTCCGCTGGCGCACAATTATCCGGGCGCGCCAACGCAACTGGACTTCAATCAAACCCTGGCGCGCCTCAAGCCGTTTCTAGAAGATCCCGCAATCAAAAAAGTCGGGCAAAATCTGAAGTACGATCAGCACATTTTTGCCAATCACGACATTCATTTGCAAGGTGTCGAACACGATACCCTGCTGCAATCCTATGTGCTGGAAAGCCATCGGCCGCATGATATGGATAGCCTGGCGTCGCGCCATCTCGATGTGAAGACCATCAAATTCGAAGAGGTCGCCGGCAAAGGCGCGAATCAAATCGGCTTCGATCAGGTGAGCGTGGAAACGGCGACGGAATATTCCGCGGAAGATGCGGATATTACGCTACAACTGCACCACAAGCTGCATCCGCAAATCGAGCGCGATGAAAAACTGCAACACATTTATCGCGATATCGAAATCCCGGTGATGCAAGTGCTGCATAAAATCGAACGCAATGGCGTCTTGCTGGATAGCGCGCTACTCGCGACTCAGAGCCACGAATTGGGCAAGACCCTGCTCGCGCTGGAAACCAGGGCACACGAGCAAGCGGGACAAACTTTTAACTTAAATTCGCCGAAACAAATTCAAGAGATCCTATTCGAGAAACAAGGGCTGCCGGTAGTCAAGAAAACGCCGAGCGGCACGCCGTCGACGGACGAAGACGTGTTGGAAAAACTCGCTCTTGATTTTCCGTTACCGAAAACGCTGTTGGAGTATCGCGGCCTGGCGAAATTAAAATCCACTTACACCGATAAGTTGCCGCGCATGGTGAATCAAGCCACCGGCCGTGTGCACACCAACTATGCGCAAGCCGTTGCGGTAACCGGCCGCCTGTCCAGCACCGATCCCAACTTGCAGAACATTCCGGTGCGCACCGCCGAAGGACGCCGCATCCGCGAGGCGTTCATCGCACCACCAGGATCCACGCTACTCTCCGCCGATTATTCGCAAATCGAGTTGCGCATCATGGCGCATATTTCCGGTGACGAAAGTTTGCTCAAGGCGTTTGCGGCGGGCGAAGATATTCACCGCGCAACGGCGGCAGAAATATTTTCAACGGAGCGAGACCTGGTGACGAGCGAACAACGCCGCTACGCCAAAGTCATCAACTTCGGATTGATCTACGGCATGTCGGCGTTTGGATTGGCCTCACAGCTTGGCATCGAGCGCTCTGCCGCGCAAGCCTATATCGATCGCTACTTCGCGCGCTATCCGGGCGTGGCGCAATACATGCAACGCACGCGCGATGACGCACGCAATTTAGGCTTTGTTGAAACCGTATTCGGCCGCCGTTTGTGGCTCGCGGAAATCAAAAGCCCCAATGGCCCGCGCCGGCAAGCAGCGGAACGTGCCGCCATTAACGCCCCGATGCAAGGCACTGCCGCCGATCTCATCAAGCTGGCGATGATCGCCGTGCAGGATTGGTTGGAACGGGAAAAGATGAAGACCATGATTATCATGCAAGTGCATGATGAACTCGTATTCGAAGCGCCGAATGCAGAAGTCGATAAGCTTACGGGCGCGATTCCCAAGCTTATGACCGAAGTCGCTACGCTCGCCGTGCCGTTGTTAGTGGAAATCGGCGCGGGGCCTAACTGGGAAACGGCGCACTAGATTAACAGTTCTGAACGAACTGGCTACACGCCAATATCGATG
>JANNMV010000139.1:0-1718 GCA_031398205.1 Pseudomonadota bacterium
TTGCACCGCGATCGCCGTCGCGGTATTGCAGGCGACGACAATTGCCTTCGCACCTTGCGCCACGAACCAGGCGCCGATGCGCTCGCTGCGCTCGGTGACGTAGGCGTCGGATTTGTCGCCGTACGGTGCGTAACCGGAGTCGGCGAAGTAGATAAAATTTTCTTGTGGTAACTCGGTGCGCGCGGCGCGCAACACCGACAGGCCCCCGACGCCGGAATCGAAAACGCCAATCGGCGCAGCGGAAATCAGTTCTTGTAGGGCGCGTTTACGCACCCTATTTGTTTGGTGCATAAATGCACCCTACGCATTCCTCGCACATCAACAACGAAAATAATTCCGCGCCGCCATTCAAATGACCGCAACGGGAATCTTGCCGATCTTAGCTTGCCACTCGCGCGGCCCGGTTTGGTGCACCGACGTGCCGTTGGAGTCCACCGCCACGGTCACCGGCATGTCCTTCACGGTGAATTCATAAATCGCTTCCATGCCCAGATCAGCAAAGCCAACGACTTTCGCTTCCTTAATGGCCTTGGCCACAAGATACGCCGCACCGCCGACCGCCATCAAGTACGCTGCTTTGTGTTTCTTGATTGCCTCAATGCCGGTGGAACCGCGTTCGGCCTTGCCGATCATGGCGATGAGGCCAGTTTGCGCCAGCATCATTTCGGTGAATTTATCCATGCGCGTCGCCGTGGTCGGGCCGGCGGGGCCAACCACTTCATCGCGCACCGGATCGACCGGGCCGACGTAATAAATCACGCGATTCTTAAAATCGACCGGCAGTTTTTCGCCCTTGGCGAGCATGTCTTGAATGCGTTTGTGCGCCGCATCGCGGCCGGTGAGCATCTTGCCCGAGAGGAGCAGTGTCTGACCCGGCTTCCATGCGGCGACTTCTTCTTTCGTGAGCGTATCCATGTTGACCCGCGTGCTCTTGATGTAGTCGGGTTGCCAATGCACGTCGGGCCACAGGTCCAGCGATGGCGGCTCCAGGTAAGCGGGTCCGGAACCGTCGAGCACGAAATGCACATGGCGCGTCGCGGCGCAATTGGGAATCATCGCCACAGGCTTGCTCGCGGCGTGGGTCGGATACATTTTTATTTTCACGTCGAGCACGGTGGTAAGCCCGCCCAGCCCTTGGGCGCCGATGCCGAGCGCATTGACCTTGTCGTGCAGTTCGATGCGCAGTTCTTCCGTTTTGTCTTTCGGACCGCGCTGTTTCAACGCGTACATGTCGATGTCTTCCATCAGCGATTCCTTCGCCAGCAGCATGGCTTTTTCCGCCGTGCCGCCGATGCCGATGCCGAGCATGCCCGGCGGGCACCATCCCGCACCCATGGTCGGTATCGTTTTCAACACCCAATCCACCAGGGAATCGGAGGGGTTGAGCATGACGAATTTCGATTTATTTTCCGAGCCGCCGCCCTTGGCCGCGACCTGCACGTCCACAGTGTTGCCCGGCACCACGTCCATCTGAATCACCGCCGGTGTGTTGTCTTTGGTGTTCTTGCGCTCGAATTGCGGGTCGGCAACGATCGAGGCGCGCAGCTTGTTGTCCGGATCGTTGTAACCGCGCCGTACACCTTCGTTAATCGCATCGTGAATCGATCCGCTGAAGCCTTCCCATTTCACGTCCATGCCGATCTTCAGGAACACGTTGACGATGCCGGTGTCCTGGCACACGGGACGCTTGCCTTCGGCGCTCATGCGGCTGTTGGTCA
>JANNMV010000197.1:0-1989 GCA_031398205.1 Pseudomonadota bacterium
CTTCGGCGCCCAAGAACAGCCCCCAACCCTGGTCAAAGATATGGGCGCGGCGGCGCGAATGCGCGTCCCCTTCGCTGACCATCTGCGCCGTCCGTTCCGGATAACCGAGTGCCCATGTGGCAAGCGAACCGAAGATGCTGACTTGCGTCTTGGGATCTTGGTTAAAAATATCGGCAAGATGTTGATGCTTCTCGCAGTCGTAGAGGATCTGCACTTTGTCGGCGTGCTCCAAAGCCTTACTGAGTTGGCCCAACCAGTATTGATAGACGCAAACATTGGTGTGTCCCACGATCAAGTGATCGAGATCGCCACTTGCCTTGGCCAGCGCTAGCACTTGCTCCGCCCAAGGGAGCGCTTCGGCCACCCGACCCACGTTCAAGACGTAGGTCCCTAATCCACGCAGCATTGGCAGCAGCGCATCGTTTCGCTTGAGAGATTTCGCCAATGCTAGGGCCGGATGCAAAGTAGCCCAAACTTCCGGCGCCGCCCAGCCTTTAAGCGCGGTCCACGCGGTTCCGAGGACGGTTCGAAACTCAAGTTCGGCGCTATCTCGTTGCGCTGAATGGGCTAAGGTTGCAACCAACTCGAGTCCGCGGTTGAGATGGGAGATCGCATCAATAAGGGCCATGCGCTTCAGCGCCAGCCCGCCCGCGCGCTGCCACAGCGGGATAGCGGCTTCAGTTTCACCGGCACCCGTCAGGTGATGCGCCAACACCTGCGGCTCAATCTCTTTGGTTTCCGGATAGTGCTGCTCGACTGCTTGTGCGATCTTGGCATGCAGCGTTTGCCGACGGCTTTTCAGCAGTGAGTCGTAAGCGGCGTCTTGAACGAGCGCATGCTTAAAGGTGTAGGTGGCCTCCGGCTGTGTACCTCGACGGAATGCAAGCCCGGAGTCCGTCAACTGATTGAGGGCACTGTCCAGGTTCGCTTGGCTGTGTGGCGCCACGGCCGCGATCATGGCGTAGCTAAATTCTCTGCCAATCGCCGCCCCGATCTGCGCGATCTCCTTGACAGGGGCGAACCGATCCAGCCGCGCCATCAGCGAATCTCGTAACGTGGCGGGGATCGTGACGCTTCTTTCAGTACCGACGTAGTCGTAATGATCACCGACTTCTTTCAGTTCGCCTGATTCGAGAATCGATTTGGTCAGTTCTTCAACGTACAACGGCACGCCGTCGGTCTTGTTCAGGATTTGATCAAGCAACCCGGCGGGGAGCTCTTTGCCTTGGATGAGCTTGTCGACAATCGCACCACTTTGGGCGCGCGTGAGCTTGGACAGGTTCAACGCCGTAACATGGCCGTGGCTGTCCCACTTAGGATGGAACTCGGGGCGGTGAGTCAGCACGATCAATAGCGGGAATGTCTTGACGCGGTCGATCAGTAGGTCAAGCACTTCGAGACTGGTCGGATCGGCCCAGTGCGCGTCTTCGAAGAGCATGACGGTGGGTTGTCTTTTGGCGCTGGCTTCGGATAGATCGACTAGAGTACGCAGCGTCTCGTCTTTGAATTTCTGTGGCGTCATTGGTAATGTGCCGTACCTTGACTCGTACGGGATCGACAAGATCGATGCGATGAATCGGACATCGGTCAGTGGACGGCCAAAGTGGGTCACGATCAATGCTTCCAGTTTGTCGAGCTTTGAGTCCGGTGTCTCGTCGCGATTGAACTTGAGCGCTCGTTCGAAATTATCGATACTTGGATAGAAGGCACTATTGACATGGTACGGCGAGCATTGAAAGCGAAGCGCGGCCACGCCCTGTGTTTCGAGGCGCTCGCGTAGCGTGTTCAACACGCGGCTCTTGCCAATGCCGGGCTCGCCCGACAACAGCACGACCTGCCCTTCCCCTTCCTGCGCCTGCTGCCAACGATCGAGCAAGAGGCCCAGTTCTTGTTCGCGCCCGACCAGCGGCGTTACAAAACCTTGCGTCGCCGCTTCAAAACGGCTGGCTGCCGCACCCACGGCCAGCACCCGCCAAGCATGCACCGGCT
>JANNMV010000178.1:0-2579 GCA_031398205.1 Pseudomonadota bacterium
GCGATCTCGGCAACGTCGAAGCCAGCAGCGCAGGTAAGGTGTCCGCGACCTTTGATGTCGACGATATCAGCGTAAGCGACGGCCAGCAGGGCATAATCGGCAAGAGCGTCATTTTGCACGAGAAGGCGGATGACCTGAAAACTCAACCTTCGGGTGATTCCGGCGACCGCATCGCTTGCGCAGTGATTAAGTTTCAAACGGAGAAAACTCGCGCCCCGCGCTTATGATTTCTTTGTTCCTGTAATTATGATGATTACGCAAAAGTACCTGCTTCGCCGACTCCTTGGCGTAATCTTGATAGGGATGGGTGTGGTGCCGGCCGCCGGCGGAATTTGGCTCGCCACACTCGGAGGCTCGTTCTACTACATCTGCATCGAAGCGTCGTTGGTAGCGGCCGGCTTACTCGTCTTCCCTCGGGCATCCGCTGGCGCTGTGCCTTTACGCGAGCGTGGTTGGCACTGCCGGTTTGGCCACCTCGGTCGCATCGCACGACATCAGAGGTAAACCGCCGGGCCCCAGATCGCCCCCGGGCGAGACAACTTACGAGGTCACGCCGCTGAAGATAGGCGACAAAGTCTATCTCTGCACACTCTAATACATCGTCATTACGCTAGATGCCGAGTCGGGCGGGGAGAGGTGGCGATTTGATCCTAAGATCAAGCAGCCTGATCCAGTCCATACACAGCATTTGACTTGTCGCGGCGTGTCCGACCACGATGGGAGCGCGGCACGGTGGACCTGTGGCAGACATGCCGAACGTGACGCCCCGTTCCAACAACATTGACGATTCCGCAGCTTAACGATAGATTGAGGGTTGGCGAACGATGCGAACGTTTCCCCTGGGTGAATCGGTCGGTTGCGAGAAGTCACGGGCTAACAGAAATCGTGTCGTCGAACTGCCTAAGATACTTTCGTAGCAACCGAAGTATTGTTTAGGCCCATGAGGAATACGTCACAAGATGGCCATTTTGCCCACCGATAATCCCGTTTCCGAGGTTTTGCACCCGACTGGCCAGGAGAGCATGTCGGCCGGCGCCGCGTCAGCCGCGCCCGAAAAGCCGTTTGCCATCGTCGGCATCGGCGCATCGGCGGGCGGGTTGGAAGCGGTGACAGAGTTGCTTTCAAGCCTGCCTGCCACCAGCGGAATGGCGTTCCTGCTGGCGCAACACCTGGATCCTCACCATGCGAGCATGCTGGTTGAAATTCTGGCCAAGAAAACTGCGATGCCGGTTCGGCAGGCAACCGAAGGCGCCGCCGTCGAACCGAATCATCTGTACGTCATCCCGCCCAACACCAGCATGAGGATTTCTCAGGGTCGCCTGACCTTGCGACCTCGAGGCGATACGCTTGGGCCGCCCATGCCGATCGACGATCTGCTGCACTCCCTCGCCGAAGATCAGGGCGCCAACGCCATCGGCGTGATCCTTTCCGGCAGCGGCTCTGACGGGGCGCTGGCGATGCAGACGATTAAGGGCGAAGGCGGCATCACCTTCGCGCAAGACGACGCGTCGGCCCATTTCACCGGCATGCCGCGCGCCGCCGTAGGCCTGGGTTGCGTTGACTTCGTGCTTTCGCCCCAGGACATCGGCCGAGAGCTGGCGCGCCTGGGCGCGCATCCGTATCTCGCCCCCCTTACGCGTAAGGCCAGCGTTGACCCGGTAGCGGCCGACGAGGAAAGTTTCAAGCGCGTGTTCGCTTTGCTGAAGAGCCGTTGTGACATCGACTTCACTCACTATAAGCGCGGCACCATCGCGCGCCGCCTCGACCGCCGCATGGCCATGCACAATTTGGAAACCTTGCGCGAGTATGCAACCTTCCTCGAAGCCACGCCCAGCGAAGCCGAGGCGTTGTGCCAGGATCTGCTGATCCGGGTCACGGAATTCTTTCGCGATCCGGACACTTTTGATGCGCTGGCCAAGAGCGTCTTCCCGCGTTTACTGACGGCCCGCTCGAACAAAACGCCACTGCGGATATGGGTGCCGGGCTGCGCCAGCGGCGAGGAAGTGTATTCGATCGCGATCTGCCTGCTGGAGTATTTGGGTGAGCGCGCCGGCCGCACGCCGATCCAGATCTTCGGCAGCGACGTTAACGCCGCCGCGGTGGAGACCGCCCGTGCCGGGCTGTACATCGAGAATATCGCCCGCGACGTGTCGGTGGAACGTCTGCGGCGTTTCTTTGTGCAAATCGGCAATCAGTACCGCGTCAGCCAATCGGTTCGCGACTTGTGCATCTTCGCCCGCCAGGATGTCACCCAAGACCCGCCCTTCTCGAAGCTGGATTTGGTCAGTTGCCGTAATCTCCTGATCTACCTCGATCCCGTGCTACAAAAACGCGTGATCCAGTTGTTTCACTATGCCCTCAATTCTGACGGCGTGCTGATACTGGGTAGTTCCGAAACCATCGGCACGTTCTCCGACATGTTTAGCGTTCTGGACGATAAACGTTTCAAGATGTACGCGAAAAAGCTGCTACCCGTGCGGACGCAATTCGATTTCTTGGGCGAGCACGCGCCGCGTCGGGAACCCGCACTTAAAACAAATACTGATGTGGCAACCGGGCCGACGCAACCCGTCATGGAA
>JANNMV010000215.1:0-5015 GCA_031398205.1 Pseudomonadota bacterium
CAAGGTGATAAGTTCGCTGAATATTTCGACGCCAATACTTATCTGTTGATCACCCGCGCGCTCGATTACTTCGATCCGGCGGCGGACTATTCGGGCAATCTGGCGCAGGCGCTGGCGCGAGCCAGCGCGCAATTTTTGGTCGTGTCGTTTACCTCCGATTGGCGCTTCTCGCCGGGACGCTCGCGCGAAATCGTCAAAGCGTTGCTCGACAATAATCTCAACGTCAGTTACGCGGAAATCGACGCGCCTCACGGCCACGACGCATTTTTGCTCGACGATCGGCGCTATATGGGCATGGTCGAGGCTTACTACCAACGTATCGCGGCGGAGGTGGGTGCATGATGGGCCGTCCGGATTTTGACGCCATCGCGAGTTGGATTCGTCCCGCATCGCGAGTGTTGGATTTGGGCTGCGGCAACGGCGATTTGCTCAAATACCTGACCGAGAAACGCACGGCGAAGGGTTATGGCGTCGAGATCAATGACGACAATCTGCTCGCCAGCGTGCGGCGCGGCATTAACGTGATTCAGATGGATTTGGAAAGCGGGCTGAGCGTTTTCGAATCGAATTCATTTGACTATGTGGTGCTGTCGCAGACCTTGCAAGCGGTGCAGCAAACCGAATTGATCGTGAAAGAAATGCTCCGCGTCGGTAACGAGGGAATCGTCACGTTTCCGAATTTCGGCTACTGGCGACATCGCCTCGACATCATGCGCGGCCGCATGCCGGTGTCGGAAGATTTGCCGTACCAGTGGTATGACACGCCGAATATTCATCTGTGTACGTTGAAAGATTTCGAAACGTTTTGCGCGCGCCTCGGCGTACGGGTGCTGGAGCGCATGGTGCTCACCCGTGGCCGGGCGATCCAGAGCCGCGCTAATTTCCTTGGCGCGATGGCAGTCTATCGCTTGCAAGCAAGCTGAACCGATTGACCGAAAAATCTAACGAAAGTGTGTGGCAAGCGCTCTTCACCAAGCGCATGCTGATCTGCATTTTCACCGGATTTAGCTCCGGCTTGCCGCTCTATTTATTGATCCAATTACTTCCGGCGTGGCTGCGCTCCGAACAAGTGGATCTAAAGGCGATCGGCTTCTTCGCCTTGATTCAACTGCCGTACAACTGGAAATTTCTCTGGTCGCCCTTGCTCGATCGATACGCGATTCCGCTATTGGGACGGCGGCGCGGCTGGATGCTTCTGACCCAAATTCTACTTCTGCTATCGATCCCGGTGTTCGGGATGTTTCACCCCAAATTAGATTTGTGGACGATCGCTTATCTGGCCACGGCCGTCGCGTTCTTTAGCGCCAGCCAGGACATCGTGCTCGACGCCTATCGTCGCGAAATCCTCAGCGACACCGAGCTCGGGCTCGGCAATTCGGTTCACGTCAATGCCTATCGCGTCGCCGGGTTGGTGCCGGGCGCGTTGTCGCTGATTCTTGCGGATTTTTTACCTTGGTCGACGGTGTTTCTAATCACGGCTTTGTTCATGTTGCCGGGCATGCTCATGACGGTTTTCGTGTCGGAACCAAAGATCATCGGCACCCCGCCCAAGACCTTGCGCGACGCGGTCGTTGAACCGTTTCGCGAATTCATTCAGCGCAACGGACTGAACAACGCACTGCTGGTGCTGGCTTTTATTTTTTTTTACAAGCTCGGCGACAGCATGGCCACTGCCCTCGCCACGCCGTTTTATCTCGACATGGGTTTCACCAAAACTGAAATCGGCCTCATCGCTAAAAACGCGGGATTATGGCCCAGCATCATCGGTGGCTTAATCGGTGGGATTTGGATGGTGAAGATCGGCATCAACCGCGCGCTGTGGCTATTTGGTTTCGTGCAATGGATTTCCATTCTTGGCTTTGCCGTGCTCACGCAATTTCCGCAAGAAAAGCTCGCGCTGGGGCTGGCCATCAGTTTTGAAGCGGTCGGAGTTGGCCTCGGCACGGTCGCTTTTGTCGCCTTCATCGCACGCACCACCAACCCCGCCTACACGGCGACGCAATTTGCACTGTTCACCAGCCTCGCCGCGCTGCCACGCACGGTTATCAATTCATTCGCGGGCGTCTTAGTCGAGCAACTCGGCTGGTTGAATTTTTATTGGCTATGCATGTTGCTTGCGGTGCCCGGCATGTTGCTGCTATTTAAAGTTGCGCCGTGGAACGAAAAGAAGGCATAGCCATGAGCCGCGTCCTGCTTGCCTCGCAGCACGGCATAGGCTGCAAGCCCCGCTCCATGCGGCTTATGGCGATGCCGTAGGGTGCATTCATGCACCAGCGGATTTAACGGTGCATGAATGCGCCCTACCGAATTTTTGTAAGAGTTCGCTGCACTTAGGAGTTGAGACCTCCCTATTTCAAATCGAAGTCGTAATCGATGGTTAAGGGCGCGTGATCGGAAAAGCGTTCGTCCTTATAGATCGACGCTGCTTTCGCTGTCGCCGCGATGCCCGGCGTGGCGATTTGGTAGTCGAGCCGCCATCCGACATTCTTCGTCCAGGACTGGCCGCGGTTCGACCACCAGGTGTATTGTTCGGCTTCCTGGTTAAGGGTGCGGAACACATCGACCCAGCCTGCCTCGTCGAACAATTCTGTGAGCCAGGCGCGTTCCTCGGGCAAGAAGCCGGAGTTTTTTTGGTTCGAGCGCCAATTCTTCAGATCGATTTCTTTGTGGGCAATGTTCCAATCGCCGCAAATAATGAATTCGCGTTTCTCTTTGCGCAGCGCTTTGAGCGTGGGCATAATCGCTTTCATGAAGGCGAACTTCGCCACCTGCCGTTCCGGGCCGCTGGAGCCCGAGGGTAGGTAGAGGGAAATCACCGAGAGTTGGTCGAAGTCGGCGCGCAAGAACCGGCCCTCGGCATCAATATGCGGGAGGCCTAATCCTTCACGAATTTGCGTCGGGCTGCGGCGAAAATAAAGGCCGACGCCGCTGTAACCTTTTTTCTCCGCCGGGTGAAATGCACCGGTTAAATTGGCCGGCGCTAACATCTCTGCACCTATGTCGGGAATTTGTGCCTTTAACTCTTGCAAGCAGACAATGTCCGCCTCTTGCCGCGCCAGCCAGGGAAAGACACCTTTTGTCGCCGCCGAGCGAATTCCGTTTAAGTTTAATGATATAACCCTCAACTATCCTCCCGCTTGTTGAAATATGTATTGCAAACTATTGTAAATATTATTTAATTCTACTCAGAAACATGTTATTTTTCGCCAGTTCATTGGACTTTCAATTGCATGAGTGACTTTCGCCAAGAGTTTATCGCGTTTGCCGTAACACAAGGTGTCATTCGCTTTGGTGAATTTAAAACCAAGGCCGGGCGGCTCTCGCCATATTTTTTTAACGCGGGGTTGTTCAACGATGGCGCGTCACTAGCTAAGCTTTGCGGGTATTATGCGCAGGCGATTGCGGCGGCGAATATTCCCTTCGATATGTTGTTTGGTCCGGCCTATAAGGGCATCGTTCTCGCCGCTGGCGTGGCGATGTCACTGGCGCAAGCGCATCACCAAAATCGTCCGTTTGCCTTCAATCGCAAGGAAGCGAAAGATCATGGCGAAGGCGGAGCCATTGTCGGTGCGCCATTAAAGGGTCGAGTGTTGATCATAGACGACGTCATTTCCGCCGGTACATCGGTGCGTGAATCGGTGGACATTATTCGTAACCAAGGCGCCCAACCGGCTGCGGTGGTGATCGCCCTAGATCGTATGGAGCGCGGCCTGATGTCGGATCGTTCGGCGGTTCAAGAAGTAGAAAAGGATTTTGGTATGCCGGTGATCAGTGTCGCGACGCTGGCGGATTTGATCGCGTTTCTGGGCGCTCAATCGCAGTTACAATCCGAATTATCAGCAGTGAGAAATTATCGTGAAGAATATGGCATTCAGTAGAACTCCCATTTGGCGTCGCGCAATCCCTTTGTTAGGTTTGCTGATGGCGATGGCGGTTGACGCGTCCGCTGAAATGTACAAGTGGGTGGACGAAAAAGGCGTGACGCAATACGGCGATCGGTTGCCACCGGAATATTCACAAAAGGCCAACACCAAGCTCAATAAGCGCGGCGTGGAGACAAAAAAAACCGAGCGTGCGATGACGCCCGCGGAAATCAAGGCGCGCGACGATGAGGCCGAGCGCTTGAAGCAAGAAGTGATGAAGGCGAAGGAGCAAAAGCGCCTCGACGAAATTATGTTGGCCACCTATGCCAACGAATCGGAAATCGATCTGGTACGGGATCGGTCGCTTGAGCCCTTTGACGGGAAAACCCTCGCCGCTCGCGAGCGCATCAAGTATCTACAGCCGCTCCTGGCCGATCTGACCAAGCAGATGGCCCCTTATCAGAGCACCACTGGGCCAAAGAAAACAGCACCGCCCAGATTTTCCAAGGACTTTGACGCCAAGAAAAAGGAGATTGGCGATTTGCAGCGCTCCATCAAAAACTTAGAGACCGACAAAGCCGGGTTAGTGACGAAATACTCACAGGCCAAACAACGCTTTCGCGAAATCGCGGCGGCCGGTGGTGCGGGCAAGCGCTTGGACAGCGCCGCGACGAAGGCTAACCTGCCGACCTGGGTGGACGTAAACAGCGAAGTCGCCCGGAGTTGCCTGAAAAATTGGCAGGAGACCTTAGGCGACGGGGTCTATGGGGTGTTTGCCGAGATCAAGCAGCTCGGACAATCGGCCGATCTCATTGTGGAAACCAGGGTACGGAAGAAAACCGGCGAATTCGCGAATGTCAAAGCCACCTGTCCGATGCGCGCCGACGGCAGCTTCGACCAAGAAGCCATTCGCGCCAAGCGCGCGCAGTTTGCGAAGGCGAACGCGGGCTAGGCGGAGAGTTTGCGTTTTAACAATTCGTTGAGCTGCTGCGGGTTGGCCTTGCCCTGACTCGCCTTCATAGCCTGACCAACGAAGAATCCGAACACCTTTTCTTTTCCGGCGCGAAACTCGGCGACTTGGCCCGCATTGTTGGCGATGATGTCGTCAATGATTTTTTCCAAAGCGCCGCTGTCTGAGATTTGCTTAAGGCC
>JANNMV010000243.1:0-1526 GCA_031398205.1 Pseudomonadota bacterium
TGTATAAGGTCGGCATGACATGGCCGATGGAACCCCAAGGGCTGCAGAATTTTGCGCAGGGTTTGGATCTCATCATTCTCGTTGAAGAAAAGCGCGGCTTGATGGAAGGTCAAGTCAAGGAAATGCTGTACGGCCAAGCGAATGCGCCGCGCATTATCGGCAAGCACGACGAGCGAGGGCAGCCGATGTTCCTGTCGTCCGGTGCGCTCGATCCGAATCAAATCGCGCAGGTGATCGGCCATCGAATTTTGAGCCACATGGCCGACGACCGATTGGTAAACCGCGTCGCCGCCATCGATCATTTGCTCAGTCATCACGAGAAATCGAAAATCGGTGTGACGCGCATGCCCTACTTCTGCCCCGGCTGCCCACATAGCACCGGCACGAATGTGCCGGAAGGCTCCAAGGCATTGGCCGGAATCGGCTGCCATTTCTTGGCGCAATCGATGGATCGCAACACCTCGGGCTACACCCAGATGGGCGGCGAAGGTGCATCTTGGATGGGCATGGCGCCCTTCACCAATCAAAAACACGTGTTCCAAAACATTGGCGACGGCACGTATTTTCATTCCGGGCTGTTAGCGGTACGCGCGGTCGCCGCATCGGGCGCCAACACTACATTCAAAGTGCTGTACAACGACGCGGTTGCGATGACCGGCGGCCAACCCCACGACGGCCAATTGACGGTGCCACAAATCACCTTACAGTTGCACGCCGAAGGCGCAAAGCGCGTCGCGGTGGTCACCGACGAACCGGAAAAATATCCACCGGGTTTGGAATGGGCGCCCGGCGTGACGATTCATCACCGCGACGATTACGATCAAGTGCAGCGCGAATTCCGCGAAATTCCCGGTCTGACCGGCATCGTCTACGATCAAACGTGCGCTACGGAAAAACGCCGCCGCCGCAAACGCGGCAAAATGATCGATCCGCCGAAACGCACCGTCATCAACGAAGCGGTGTGCGAAGGTTGCGGCGATTGCGGCGTGCAATCGAACTGCGTCGCGGTGGTGCCGATCGAAACGGAATTCGGTCGTAAACGCGCCATCGACCAATCCAATTGCAACAAAGATTTCTCCTGCGTGAAGGGTTTTTGCCCGAGCTTCGTCACCGTGCATGGCGGCAAACTCAAGAAAGGCAAAGCCGGAAGCAATTTGGAAATCGCGCCACCTCCACTGACGGATCCGGTGCTGGTCGACCTCGAAAAACTCGGTCGGCCCTATCGCTTAATCGTCACCGGTGTTGGTGGCCAGGGCACGGTCACGGTCGGCTCAATCATCGGCATGGCCGCTCACCTGCAAGGCCTGGGCTGTGGCGTGATGGAAATGACCGGCCTGGCGCAAAAAGGCGGCGCGGTGTTGAGCTATGTGCGCATCGGGTTGAAGCCCGACGACATCAAGACCACCAAAATCGCGACTGCCAGCGCAGATCTGATGATCGGCGGCGATCTGTTGGTATCGGGCAATTCGGAAGGCTCGGAAACCCTGACGCTCGGCACTAAGGCCATCATCAATACCAATGAGGTA
>JANNMV010000293.1:0-3505 GCA_031398205.1 Pseudomonadota bacterium
ACGATCTCCCATGTCACGTATCACGGCAACGTTTTTAAAATTACAAGAGCAGCGCAAAAAAGCCCTTATCCCGTTTGTAACGGCGGGTGACCCGTCGCCCGAATTGAGCGTGCCCTTGATGCACGCAATGGTCAGGGCCGGGGCCGACATAGTTGAGTTGGGTATTCCATTTTCCGACCCAATGGCCGACGGACCGGCAATCCAACGATCCAGCGAGCGAGCCATCAAACTTGGCGTGGGTCTGCGCAACGTCCTCGGCTATGTTGCTGAATTCCGCAAAACCAACGATACGACCCCGGTGGTTTTGATGGGTTACGCTAACCCGATCGAACATATGGGCTACGAGGCCTTTGCCAAGGCGGCGCGCGCCAGCGGTGTGGACGGCGTGCTGGTGGTGGACTATCCGCCGGAAGAGGGCGGCGACTTGTTCAAGTACCTGGGCGAGCAGCAATTGGATCCAATTTTTCTGTTGGCGCCGACCTCGAGCGATGCACGCATCGCCGCCGTTGGCAAATTGGCGCGGGGCTATGTTTACTATGTGTCGCTTAAAGGGGTCACGGGTGCAGCAAACATCGATTTGTCCGAAGTGGCGGCGAAGTTACCGCAGATCAAAGCGTCTACCCAATTGCCAATCGGCGTTGGCTTTGGCATACGCGACGCCGCGACAGCAAAAGCCGTTGCCGGTATTGCCGATGCAGTCGTCATCGGCAGTCGAATTATTCAAGAGATCGAGAGTTCCAATGCCAGCAACGTGCTCGATAACGTCAGCAAGTTACTGAGCGGGATTCGCACTGCGATGGACGCCGGCAACCCATGAGTTGGTTTAAGAAATTATTGCCGCCACGCATCAAGCGCGATTCGGGTGTCGGCAAGAAAGCCACGGTGCCCGAAGGGCTGTGGGTCAAATGCTCCTCCTGTGATGCAGTGTTATATCGCGCGGATTTGGACAAAAATCTCAATGTGTGTCCGAAATGCAGTCACCACAATCGCCTCGGTGGCCGCGCGCGGCTGGAGTTGCTTTTGGATGAAGAGACGCAATTCGAGATCGGTGCAGACATTTACCCCGTCGATAGTCTGAAATTCAAGGACAGCCGGAAGTATCCCGAGCGGCTCGACGAGGCGCAAAAATCGACCGGCGAGACTGACGCGCTGGTTGTGCTTCAAGGCACGGTTAAGTCAGTCCCGTTGGTCGCTGCGGCGTTCGAGTTCGATTTTATTGGCGGCTCCATGGGGTCAGTCGTCGGTGAGCGGTTCGCGCAAGGTGTAGAAGCCGCAATCGAGCAGCGCCTGGCGTTCATATGCTTCTCCACCAGCGGTGGCGCGCGTATGCAAGAGGGCTTATTTTCCTTGATGCAAATGGCCAAAACCAGCGCCGCGCTGGCGTTGTTGGCGGACGCCAAGCTGCCGTACATTTCGATCTTAACCGATCCAACCATGGGCGGCGTGTCGGCCAGCTTTGCCATGTTGGGTGATGTAATCATCGCCGAGCCCGGCGCCCTGATTGGGTTCGCCGGACCGCGGGTAATCGAGCAGACCGTACGTGAGACGCTCCCGGATGGTTTCCAACGGGCGGAATTTTTGCTGGAAAAAGGCGCGATCGACATGATCGTCGACCGTCGTGAAATGCGAGATAAATTGGCGAGCCTTATCACCATGATGATGAGACTGCCTGCCTTGGCCGCGTCCTGATCGATTATTACCGTTGGCCGCAACCTCGCTAGCCGATTGGCTGGTTCATCTCGAAAGTCTCCATCCTAAAACGATTGCATTAGGTCTTGAGCGCGTGAGCGAAGTTAAGGCGCGCCTTCACCTCCATCCGACGTTCACCATCATTACCGTAGGCGGAACCAACGGCAAGGGTTCGACTTGTGCCATGTTGGAAAGCATTCTCGGTATCGCAGGCTATCGCACCGGGCTGTACACCTCGCCGCATTTAATTCACTACAACGAACGCGTTCGCGTCGGTCGCCAAGCGGTCGACGATACTGCGCTGAGTTCGGCGTTCCAAGCCGTTGAGAATGCCCGTGGCGACCTCCCGCTCACCTATTTCGAGTTTGGCACACTCGCTGCCGTGTGGCTATTCGTTGAGCACAAAGTTGACGTCGCCATATTGGAGGTTGGGCTGGGCGGGCGGCTGGATGCGGTTAATGCGTTTGACGCCGATTGTGCGATCGTCACCAGCATCGGCTTGGATCACACCGAATACCTGGGTCAAACCCTCGACGCCATCGGCATGGAAAAGGCTGGGATTTATCGCCCGGCAAAGCCCGCCATATTCGGTGATGAAGGCATGCCGCGCACGATTTCCGACCGCGCTAACCAGATCGCCGCCGATTTACAGCAATTTGGGAAAGATTTTCGTTTTTCACGGCAAGACACCCAGTGGCAATTTCATGGTCGCCGTGGCAATCACCACGGATTACCCTATCCGGCGCTGCGCGGTGGCTATCAACTCAAGAATGCCAGCGCCGCGCTCGCCGGGCTCGATGAACTCAAGATACCATTGCCGGTCGCCCTGCAAGACATTAAACGCGGGCTATTGGAAGTCGAGCTACCGGGCCGTTTTCAAGTGCTTCCCGGCCGGCCCACCGTGATTCTAGACGTTGCTCACAATCCGGCAGCGGTCGGCGTATTGGCCCAACAGCTTGGCAATATGGGACGCTTTCGCCAAACCCATGCGGTGTTTGGAATGCTCAAGGACAAGGACATCGCCAGCGTGGTCGGTGTGATGACGAGTTTGGTCGATACGTGGCGCCTTGGGTCGATCGACGCCGCCCGAGGCGCCAGCGCCGAGGAACTTCTGCTTCATTTGACGAAACTGAATCTTGGACGCCAAGCAACTTGTTACCCTTCCATTGCGCTTGCTTACGATGCCGCCTGTCGTGCGGCGTCGCAAGATGATAGAATCATTGTCTTCGGCTCGTTTTATACGGTTGCCGAAGTAATGAAGCGCCTTTAACGTAATTTTTCTATGCCTCTTCCTATCGGTGACGACGAACTCAAACTCAAACAACGAGCGCGACGACGCCTAATCGGCGCCGTTACGCTGTTGGCCGCATTGGTGCTAATCTTGCCGATAGTATTGGACAAGGAACCCAAACACGCGAGCAATGACATTGCGGTGCATATCCCCGCGAAGGAAAACGTACCGTTCAATCCCGATTTGGCGCACGTTGAGCCGGAACCAAGCCCCGAGCCAGTGGATCCACCCGAGCCCGTAGTGAACACGCCAACGTCCGCCGTGCCGGACGATGCGGAGGCTCCGCCGCTGCCGCCCATTGACAAACCCATCAAATCCGTTAAACCCGTCCCCGAGCGCGGGTTTTTCGTCCAAGTCGGTGTGTTTTCCAAAGCCGAGAATGCTAAATCGGTGCAGGCGAAGTTAGCCAAGAATAAGCTAACCGCGGTCACGGATCGGATAAAAACATCTGGGGGCGAGCGTAGCCGGGTGCGCCTTGGGCCGTTCGCCTCGCGCAATGAAGCGGACCACATCCTGTCAAACGTG
>JANNMV010000300.1:0-1563 GCA_031398205.1 Pseudomonadota bacterium
GTGGAGGGCACCTTGGCCATGTTTTTAAAGGGGAACGGTTTACAAAAAAGAATACAAGGCATTGTGTGAATTCAATTTCAATGAAATTTATTCCACAGGAAAAATAAAGGTTACACCATTCCAAAAACATACAGGTTGGACTGTGCGCGTCATGCACCCGTGCTTTGCCGGTCCTTGGCCGTTAGCAACACCCCCCACCGTAACAGCGCTGCCCTGTTTTTCCAGGCCGCCTTTCAACCTACGGGTGAATAACCTGCTCTGGACGAACGGCTAACCGAACAGTATTGGGGATTGAGGGGGATTTGCGGCGCTTACGCTTTCCAACAACGGAACTATCGCCGTCGTGGAAAGATCACTCAAACTTCAGTTTTCGCAAACTGTCCCCTATCGACGACAAAAATTCCGCTAAAAGTTCAGATAGTTAGCATCGCCACCCGGAAATGTGTCGGGAATTGGCAACAGTTCGCCGAACAAAAATTGCTTTAACTCTTAAGCAATAAATTTGCTTTCATGCGCCAAGTGGTTGTTTACTCGTAACACAGCAGACCCTGGCACGATCTGTGCATTACTCCCCTCACTGGCTTCAGCGCCAGGTTACAACTAACTTTCGGAAGGATTTATGTGATGAAAAAATTAGCGATGGCTTTATTGGTTTCTCTGTTCGCCGCAATTACGCTGCCGGTGTTTGCTGCCGACCCCCCAGCTACCGCGGAAGATTGCAAGAAGGCTTTCGAAGGGGATGAGGCCAAGATCAAGGCTTGCGTCGCCGAACTGAAGAAGTAAGCGTTGTGCCCTCGGTCGGCGCTACCCAGCCGGTGCCGGCCGAGTTTAATGTTGGATTGAAATCTCAAACCAAGTATCGCCAGGCGGCACGTCCAGCTTGCCTGTCCACGCCACCCGTCTGAAGACGCGCACTGGATGCGGCTCTTCAGCACCCTGCCACGGCACTACATCAACACAACGTCGTAAATTTCCTGCGAGTATTGCGTTTCAACCTGTAGCGAAATGGGCTTGCCGATAAAGTCGCCTAACTGCGCCATGCTTTGCGATTCCTCGTCGAGAAAGAGATCGATCACTTCTTGTGAGGCGAGGATGCGATATTCTTTCGCGTCGAATTGGCGCGCGGAACGCAAAATTTCACGCAGCACTTCGTAGCACACCGTTTGCGCGGTTTTTACTTCGCCGCGGCCTTGGCACATCGGACAGGGCTCGCACAGCACGTGAGCCAAGCTTTCGCGGGTGCGCTTACGCGTCATCTCGACCAAACCCAGCGCGGTGAAACCATTCAGCGTAAGTCGCGTACGATCGCGCGAGATATTTTTCTTCAGTTCGCCGAGCACACTGTCTTTGTGCCCTTCATTGTCCATATCGATGAAATCGACGATGATAATGCCGCCCAAATTTCGCAGCCGCAACTGCCGCGCGATCACCTGTGCGGCTTCCAGATTGGTCTTGAAAATCGTATCGTCGAAACTACGTCCGCCGACAAAACCACCGGTGTTGACGTCGATCGTGGTGAGTGCTTCGGTTTGATCGAAGATCAAATAACCGCCGGATTTCAGA
>JANNMV010000377.1:0-3954 GCA_031398205.1 Pseudomonadota bacterium
GAGCTGGACGCCTATTGGGCCGAGGTCTCGCGCGCCGTCGGCGCAGGCGACTTCCACGGCTACAAAGCCACTTGCCACGAGCAAGGCGCCTCCACGTGGTCGCGCATGTAGCGCTCGAGCGCGGTGGCGTCGAAGCGATGCTTGTCTTGGACCGGCATGGTGCCGACGAATTCTTCGTGCATGGTTTCAGTCGTTTTCTATGGTCGACAGCAAAATTTCTTTTCGAAATGTCATCCTGAACGAAGTGAAGGATCTGCTTTTTTCGGCGCCCATTAACAGCAGATCCTTCGCTGCGCTCAGGATGACATGATTGGTTATTGACCCGTTTCGCCTTTAACCCAAGCCCGCATATCCCACGGCTGATACAGCGTCCAAATGTAATCCTTGCATGCGGTTTCGCGTAAATGATGAATGTTGTCGCGATCCATATCGTCGATCATCTTTTGGAAAACCGTTTCGCTGGGAAATTCGACCACGACGAAAATCTGCCGCTTGATATCGCCGTGCATGTGGCGAATCGGATCGTGGCCGGACGCAACTACTTTGCCGCCATAACCATAAATGATCTTGCCGGCCTTGACGCTGTATTCCTTGTACTGTTCTTCTTTGCCGGGAATGAGCGTGAATACGTTGAGAGCGTAAACCATAAGGATGTTAACATTCGTGAATCCAAGATTATGCCATAACCGGCAGGTCTTTACCCTCGGAGGAAACCCATCATGGCAACACAAAACACACAAGTTTTATTGATCAGCCGTCCCGAAGGCTGGGCCTCGGAAAGCAATTTCAAGATCGTTCAAACGCCGGTCGCCAGCCCTAGAGACGGCGAGCTATTGGTGAAAAATCACTACCTCTCGCTCGACCCCTACATGCGCGGCCGCATGAATGCGGTGAAGTCCTATACCAAATATCAAGAATTGAACGAAGTGATGACCGGCGGCACCGTCGCGGAAGTGATCGAATCGAAACATCCAAAATTTAAGGCCGGTGAATTTGTCGTCACGATGTCCGGCTGGCAGCAATATGCGATCAGCAACGGCGAAGGGTTGATGACGGTCGATCCGAAGCTGGCGCCGTTGTCGTATTACGTTGGCATTCTGGGCATGCCTGGCGCCACGGCTTGGATCGGGCTTAACGAGTTCATGAAACCGAAAGCAGGCGAGACCGTTGCCGTTTCCGCGGCGTCGGGCGCGGTCGGCAGCGTGGTGGGCCAGTTGGCGAAAGCCAAAGGTTGCCGCGTGGTCGGCATCGCCGGCGGCAAAGCGAAATGCGATTACGTCGTTAAAGAATTGGGCTTCGATGCCTGTGTCGATTACAAAGCCGGTAACTTGCGTGAAGATTTTAAAGCCGCCGTGCCGAAAGGCGTAGATTCTTATTTTGAAAACGTCGGCGGTGAAGTGATGGATACCGTGTTGTCACGGCTCAATGCGTTCTCGCGCATTGCGCTGTGCGGCATGATTTCGGAATACAACGACGCCGATCCGAAAGGCATTCGCTTGTTGCGCGCGCTACTCGTGAATCGCACCATGCTGCGCGGTTTTATCGTGACCGATCACCTTGACAAATGGCCCGCTGCGTTCGCGGAAATCGGCGGCTTACTCAAACAAGGCAAAATGAAATATCACGAGACCATGAGCGATGGAATTGAGAGTGCGCCGAAAGCATTTATCGGCATGCTCAAGGGCGAGAATTTTGGTAAGCAGTTGGTGAAGTTGGTTTAAGGCAACATCGCCAAGAGGCAATTCTGGCGCGGCTTGCCAGGTATGCATTGCCAGGGGCAATGCTGGAAGCGGCTGGTGGCTCGATTGATATTTGATCGCGCTAGGTAATTCCGATGTGTGGCCCGAGGCCAGCCCCTCATTCCCGCGAAGGCGGGAATCCATTTGGCTGTTCTATTTGCAACGGGCCTATGGATTCCCGCCTTCGCGGGAATGACAAGAGCACACGTTGTTGGAACTTAAAACATCGCGCCGCGCGCGCTAATCGGCCACAACTGCTCCACCACATCGTTGCGCACACCGACATACCAATCGTGCATGTTCACCGTCGGATCGCAATGACCCGGCGTTAGGCGAATTTTTTCGCCGAGCGCGAGTTTGGTTGCGCTATCTTTTATCAGCAACACGCCATGTTCATCGGAGGCACGCGCATACTCGACGCCACGCAAGTCCGCGACCAGCGGCATGCCGGAATCGACACTCAGCGCTTTCAATCCCGCATCGACCACGGCGCGATCCGCGGCGGGGCGGCTCATCACCGTCGCCCATACAAACAAGCTTTGGCGAAAATCGGCAACCGCTGCGCCGTCCTCGCTATGATTGCGGCCGTAGTCGGCGTCCATGAAAATATACGAGCCCGGTTGGACTTCGTTGTAGACCTTGCTTGCCGCTTCGAATAAATAGGTTCCCGTTCCAGCCCCGGTAATGATGGGGCAATCGAGCCCGGCGCCTTGCAGCGCTTGCCTGGTGGCGGTGGCATGCTCGCAAGCCGCAAGGATATTGGCGCTGCGGGCGGCATGGGTGCGTTGATGTTGCGCGGCGCCGTGGTAGGCGTGTAAGCCGGCGAAGTGCAGTTGTTTGCTGGCGCTGATTGCTTGCGCGAGCGCGACGGCAGGTTCACCCGGCATTACGCCGCAGCGAGACGTGCCGACATCGATCTCCACGTACACGTCGAGCTTGGCATTTTGGCGCGAAGCGACGAGGGCGAGATCGCGCACGTTTTGCACGTCATCGACACAGACGCCAATCTTCGCCAGCTTGGTTAACGCCGCGAGCCGTTCCAATTTTTGCGCACCGATAATTTCGTTACTGACTAACACATCTTTCACGCCGCCATAAACCAGCGCTTCTGCTTCGCTGACTTTTTGGCAGCACACGCCGATGGCTCCCAACTCAATTTGCTTTAGCGCGATGATAGGGCTCTTGTGGGTTTTTGCATGAGGCCGCACGCGCACCGGTTTGCCGATCAACGATTCCGGTAGCCGCCGCAAGTTGTATTCGAACGCATCCAGATCGATGATTAGCGCCGGTGTGTCAACGGCGCTAAGTGGATCGCCGATGCGGGCAGGGGGACGATTCATTCTGGTGTTCTCGGTAAAAGGAGTTTGAAAGTGCCGGTGGCTTTCGCGCAAAGATTTTCGTCGCAATCGCGCACTTCACCTTCGCAGAAAACCAGTGATTTTCCGGCGCGCGTGGCGCGGCCCTCGGCATGAATGCGTCCAGTCGCCGCCTTGATAAAATTCACTTTGAGCTCGACGGTGATTGAACCGTTCGAGCGCATATCGATGGTGCGGGCCGCCATCCCGAGGGTGAGGTCGAGCAAGGTCATTACCGCGCCGCCGTGGGCGACGCCCCAACTGTTCATCAGTTCCGGCTTGATGTCGAGCGCCGTGCGCACGAAGCCATCGCCTTGTTCCAGCGGCTCGATGCCGACATAGTCGCCAAACGGAATGGTGATGCCGAAAATGCGTCCAGTCATAGGTTGGCGAAGTATTGTTGAGGATCGTCTCCCCTCAAGGGGAAGATTGGGTTGGAAACGGGTACCCGCACGATTCTACGTAAAACCCATCACCATCTCAATCCCAATAGTGTTTGAACGAAGATGAAGATTGGAATCCGCGGTACGGCGAAGCGTAGGCTTTTTTGCATCTTGTCGGAATCGGCATGGCCCTGAGCCAGCCCCTGCTTGCCTTCTGGCGTGGCATGCCTGGTGAGCCGCGCTGCTACTGCCTGGCCCTAGGCCAGTGGTTAGCCTACCGGGTAGCCCTAGGCTAGCCACGGGCCTAGGGCCAGGGCTACCCGGTCGTGGCAGGGCATAAAAAAAGGAGCGGCACACCGCTCCTTTTTTGCTTTGCCGCTTAGGAACTCATTCCGCCACGGGAGCCACTTGCTCCCGGCGCTTGAGTTTTTCCTTGATCCGCGCGGACTTGCCGGAACGATCGCGCAGGTAATAAAG
>JANNMV010000228.1:0-6213 GCA_031398205.1 Pseudomonadota bacterium
CGCAACGTCACGCAGAACATCGCCGATTTGCGCGCTCAGGTCGCCAGTTGCAACAAGGGTGCGATCGAGCTGGCGGCGATGGTAGAGCACTTCGGACGCGACGTCGTCGTCGCCTACATGAACCATGTGCAGGACAACGCGGAAGAGAGCGTGCGTCGCGCCATTCACAAACTCACCGACGGTGAATTCGGCGTTGACCTGGACGACGGTAGCCACATTCAAGTGAAAGTTTCTATCGATCGCGACGCGCGTTCGGCAACGATTGATTTCAGCGGCACATCCGCGCAACGCCCGAGCAACTTCAATGCGCCACGCAGCGTAAGCCGGGCCGTGGTGCTCTACGTGTTCCGCACATTGGTTGATGACGAAATTCCGATGAATGCCGGGTGCCTGAAACCGATCAACATCATCATTCCCGAGGGCAGCATGTTGTCGCCGGTTTATCCCGCCGCGGTCGTCGCCGGCAATGTGGAAGTCTCGCAAGCGGCGACCAATTGCCTGTACGGCGCGCTGGGCGTGCTGGCCGGGGCCTATGGCACGATGTCGAACTTCACCTTCGGCAACGACACCTATCAATATTACGAAACAATCGCCGGCGGCTCGGGCGCGGGACCGACCTTCGATGGCGCCAGCGTCGTGCAATGCCATATGACGAATTCACGGCTGACGGATCCGGAAGTGCTGGAATTTCGCTACCCGGTGCGCGTGGACTCCCACACTATCAATGTCGGCACGGGTGGCAAAGGCGAATTTTGTGGTGGCGACGGCGCCGACCGCCGTATTCGTTTTCTCGAGCCGATGACCGCGGCGATCCTCGCGAACAATCGAGTGAATCGCCCCCATGGCATGGCCGGGGGCGAGCCGGGCAAAGCAGCAAAAAATTGGGTCGAGCGACATGCGGGTAGCCGTGAAAATTTCGGGCACCTCTGTGAAGTGCAGATGAATGTGAACGACGTGTTCGTTATTCAAACACCCGGCGGCGGTGGATTTGGGCGCGCGAGCAGTTGAAATTGCTCGGCACGCATGCAACTTTGCCTCTCAATTTATAATATCGACCCAGCAAGGTAACTGAACGAGAACGGCATGCCTCGATGCCGAAGAACATGCGCCAAACATTCTGCGTCGCTTGATCGAAACGGAGCTTGATCCAGGCGTCTTTATCAACATCAATTTTCCAGATGTGGATCCCGGCAAGGTCGGTGGCGCAGTCGCGACCAAAGTCGGGCAGCGCGCCGCATTCGAAATACTCGTCCATGAGCGAATTGACGCACGCAATTTCCCCTACTATTGGCTCAGCTTCAAGCACGACAACAGCAATGCAAATGAGGAAACCGATTTACATGCCATTGCACGCGGCATGATTTCGGTGACGCCGCTGCATTTTGATTTTACCCACCACGCCACGCACGCGCGTCTGAGTAAACTACTCATTTAGGGAACTTAAAAATCGAGGCACGCCACGAGGTATATCCAGCCTGCTTCGCGGCAATGCATAGCCTGAGCGCAAGGCTAGATGCGCCTTCCAGCCTTGCTTATTTGCGCCGCATCACCGCCATCCCCGCACCGAACATTGCGAGCATGAGCAACACCCCTTGCACAATATATTGCCCGGCAGCGAATCATTCGCCAACTCTAGAAATGCTCCGCCAGTTCGAACTTGGCGATTTGATTGCGATGCACTTCGTCCGGTCCATCGGCGATGCGTAACAATCGCGCGGTTGCGTAAGCGAACGCTAAACCAAAATCTTCCGTCACCCCGGCGCCGCCGTGAGCCTGGATCGCCCAATCGATCACTTGGCACGCCATATTCGGCGCCGCAACTTTGATCATTGCGATATCTTTTTTCGCGACCTTGTTGCCGACGGTGTCCATCAGCCACGCAGTTTTCAGCGTCAGCAAACGAACCTGATCAATCATGATGCGCGCCTCGGCGATGCGCTCCTGCGTGACGGTTTGCTCGGACACGGCTTTGCCGAATGCGATGCGCGCCTTGGTGCGCTTGCACATCTTCTCCAGCGCCCGTTCGGCGAGGCCGATCAGGCGCATACAGTGATGAAGTCGCCCTGGGCCGAGGCGACCTTGCGCGATTTCGAAACCACGGCCTTCACCCAACAATAAATTGCTCGCCGGAACACGAACGTTCTCGAATAACACTTGGGCGTGACCATGCGGCGCGTCGTCAAAACCAAACACCGGTAAGATGCGCTCGATCTTCACACCTTCGGTTTGCAGCGGCACAAGAATCATCGACTGTTGTTGATGACGATTCGAATTAGTCGGATCGCTCTTGCCCATCAAGATCAAAATTTTGCAATGCGGGTGCGGCGCGCCGGAGGTCCACCATTTGCGCCCGTTGATGACATAGTCGTTGCCGTCGCGTTCGATGCGTGCTTCGATGTTGGTGGCGTCGCTCGAAGCAACTGCCGGCTCGGTCATCGAGAAGGCGGATCGAAACGTTCCGTCGAGCAACGGTTCCAGCCATTCCTTCTGCTGCTCCGGCGTGCCGTAGCGCGATATGACTTCCATGTTGCCGGTGTCGGGCGCCGAACAGTTAAACACTTCCGGGGCGAACGACGAGCGGCCCATGATTTCGCACAGCGGCGCGTATTCCAAATTGCTGAGGCCGGCGCCGAACTTGCTCTCGGGAAGGAATAAATTCCACAGGCCGGCGGCTTTTGCTTTCTTTTTTAGCGCTTCCATCAACGGCGGTTGTTGCCAGCGATCCTTGTTGATCTCGGTCTGAATGTTGGCTTCGTTTGGATAAACGTTCGCGTCCATGAATGCACGTACACGTTGTTCCAGTTCTTTTACTTTCGCGGAATATTCAAAGTCCATGTGAGCCTCCTAAAGAATTTCAAAAATTGCGGAGCGTGGGCATTTCGCCAATCGCTCACCACGCCAGCGGTTGTTGGTCGCGAAAAAATCCGCCGCTGGCGCTACCGTCAGGTGAGGTCGCGAGCCACACGGCCGTTGCCGCGCCCTGCTCCAACGTGCGTGGCGCATTCGGGCCACCCATGTCGCTTTTCACCCAGCCGGGACACATGGAATTGACTAAGATATTGGCGTCGACAAGTTCCGCCGCCAGCGTGCGCGTGAAGGAATTCAGCGCGGCTTTGGAAATGCGATAGGCGGGTGTGCCGCGACCGCTTTCGCTTAATTGGCCGAGGCCGCTGGAGAGATTGACGATGCGGCCATAGCTCTTTTCTTTCATTAGCGGCACTAAGGCGCGGCACAGCATGGCGGGGCCGTAAACGTTAGTCGCCATGGTGTTATGCAACACATCGGCACTCATGTCCGATGCGCCGCTGCCCTTGGGATCGAGCATGACCCCGGCGTTGTTGACCAAGATATCCGCGGCGCCATAATTTTTCTTGATGAAGTCGCGCAGGATCCGCACCGCCGTCGCGTCGGTCACGTCACACGGATGGTATGCGGCCGTGAGGCCTTCGTCTTTCAATTTTTGACAGGCGGTGGCAGCCTTGGTGGCGCTGCGCGCGGTGAGCACGACGAGGACGCCGCGCTGCGCCAACTGGCGGCTTATTTCCAGGCCAATGCCGCGATTGGCGCCGGTGACGACTGCGATCCGTTGTTCCATGTTTCTATCCTTAAACCTTTTTCCAGAACTTTACCCATTGATCGTCGGCAGTTTTAAATACGCCTAAAAAGATGACCCCGGCTGTCGCAAGAACTCAACCTCAGATTCAGTGCTGGCACGACCGAGAATGCGGTTGCGGTGCGGAAAACGCCCAAACTGCGCGATCACCGCTTGATGCCGCAGTGCATAGTCGAAAAAATCTGCTCGACTTGGGTCTTCGTTAACCAGCGCCTGGACAAGCGCGACGCAACGCGCTTGATCCGCTAACGATTCGCTGTGTTCGAACGGCAGATAATAGAAGGTACGCTCGACGGAAATAACCGCTTGGTCATAGCACTGGGCAACAGCCAAGCGCGCGACCTCCAACGCCATCGCATCGGTGGCGAACGCGCGCGGCGTGTCGCGAAACATATTGCGGGGGAATTGGTCGAGCAAAATAATGAGGCTGAGACAATGCCTGGGATCGTCGCGCCAATGCAGCAATTCGCCGCGCTGTGCTGACTCCAAGGTTGTCAGAAAACGTTGCCGAATCTCGGCGTCAAACGCAGCATCCTTGACGAACCAGGACTTGCGCGATTGACCGAATTCGTCGCGGTTCGGCCCGCCAAACCAAAAATCG
The DNA here is from genome assembly GCA_031398205.1 of Pseudomonadota bacterium. Taxonomy (GTDB): domain Bacteria; phylum Pseudomonadota; class Gammaproteobacteria; order Burkholderiales; family JALYOK01; genus JALYOK01. The sequence goes on from JANNMV010000228.1 coordinate 4,215, forward strand.
TAAATCGTTTCAGGATCGACGTTCATCGCCTTTGAAATCTATTTCAGTAAACTAAAAAGTTCCGCCTCGAGCTTGCCGGTCGGCTGACATTTGGTCGCGGCGTTCGGAAAAGTGCCGGTCTCGCCGGTGTTAAAGCTAATGGTATCGTTAAGCAACAGCGGCTTGGCGTTCGCGCCAACCACCGACTGATCACGCGTCAGGTTGTAGGCGGACACCGCAGCCACGCGCGTCTTGCCCGGCTCGAGTTCATTAAAGGCCATTCGCACCGCGGCCGTTAAACCCATGCGTCGTTCCACATGAAATAGCTTGCCCTTGTTCATGACCTGATATTGCTCGTACGGACTAGCGGCGGCAAAATCATAAATCTTGTCGCCTTGGGGTGTCTTGACGCTATTCACCACGCGGCCACAATCGACATAGTTTTTTGGATCGCCGCTGTAGTGCACTTGCATTTCGCCGTTGTCCGCGTCGACGTGATCGATGTAAAAATTCGTTCGGCTCACGGCGAGCATGAATTTTTTCCACACCGCCTTTTTCGGCCGCCAGACATCGCGCTCGAGCGCCGATACCACGTCTACGTCGGGTTTGGCGTAGGCCGTCGGTGGCTTCACCGGCGGCGGGCCGGGCGGCGGGCGCCCTTCTAACAGGGTGCAGCCCGCCAGCGCCAAAAGCGCAACACCGAGGATGAGGACAGCCTTCATGGATCAAGCAGGATTCGCGACAACGTGACAAGCATCCCGGCTGTCGCGCCCCAAATGTTATAGCTTTGATAGGGCATGGCGTAAAAATGCCGCAAGCGACCGGCGCGCACGGCGCTTTGCATTTGTCGATGACTGGGATCGACGAGAAAAGAAAACGGCACTTCGAATACATCGGCGACCTCGAACGGATCGAGCTTGAGCGCGAAGGGCGGATCAACCCAACCGATCACCGGCGTGACGCGAAATCCGGTCGGGATAAAATAGTCGGGCAAGCGGCCTAACAGGTGCACGTGACGGCGATCCAGTCCAATCTCTTCCTCGGTTTCGCGCAGCGCCGTTTCCTCGGGGCTGCGATCTGCCGCGTCGACTTTGCCGCCGGGAAAACTTATTTGTCCGGCGTGGTCGTTGAGATGATCGGTGCGGCGCGTCAACAACACCGACAAGCCACCGGGCCGATTGATCACCGGCACCAACACCGCGGCGGGCTTGGTCGCGGCGACTTCGTCCGGCGTCATGCTCAAGCGCCCGTCTTCGATGGGCAGGCTTTTGCTGACCGTCAGACGCGACGCCAGGCTATGGCGGTCGAACGTTGCGAAATCTACACTCACGGAATCGATTATTTTCAAACGGGCTCGCAATCTGGTTACCATGGCGTCATTTTACCCGAGTCACGGTTACAATTTAGCAGCCATGAATCAACTGCATTTAACCCTGGTATTTTCCCTAGTCGCAGGCCTGTGGTATGCGCCTGCGCAAGCGAGCGAATCCGATTGCCGCCGCTTCTACGCTCAGGTTGAGCGGGCCATCGCCCGCGCCGGCGTTCGCGACGCGCAAGAGGCGCCGGTTAAGGCTTATCCGTATTTACGCAGCGATCGATTTCTCGCCAGCCTGGTGCAGGATACGGATAACGAGGCGCGGTTCGATTTTTTGCTGCAACAACTATTGGCGCGCGAGCAACGCGCGCGGCAACTGGAACTGCGCAACTTGCCGCCCCTCGCGCGCGCCGATCTGGAGCGAATGCAGCGCGACATATTCCCAAGCCAACCCGATATTTCCAGCACGCTCGACAACTGCGCCAGCGCGCTGCTCGCGGCCGATCGCACGCGCCCGGACGCAATTAAGCGCGCGATTCGCGTGCCCGATCGTTATAGTCTGCTCAAACGTCTGCTGGGTTTTTATCCGTTAACGGCTGTTCCTTTTTCCAGCGGAATTCGCAAAGTCCAAGCCGAGATGACGCGGACCTATGGCAAAAATCTAAGCGCAATCGTTCGAGACGTCGACGTTAGGTTTTACACGCC